>CAMLSI010000299.1 GCA_946482585.1 uncultured Lysobacteraceae bacterium | reverse complement strand
TCGCTGCTGCGCACCGAAGGCAATTACCTCGAACGTCGCCGCGCGCTCGTCGACATGCTGCGCGCGACCGCCGACGTCACGCAGGCCGATCTGCGCCGCTGGCTCGACGCCGAAGGCGTGAGCTATCGCCCGTTCTGGATCACGAACTCGATCCAGGCGCGACTGACGCCGGCGCAGCTCGCCGTGCTCGCCGCGCGCGAGGACGTCGAGGCGATCGCATCGAATGCACCGACGACCTTGCGCCTGCCGCAGGACGAAGCGCCGCAGCGTCCGCTCGCGCCGAGCGCGATCGAGTGGGGCGTGAACAAGATCAAGGCGCCGCAGGTCTGGGCGCTCGGCGTCAACGGCGCCGGCGTCGTCATCGCGGGCCAGGACACCGGCATCCGCTGGACGCACAACGCGATCAAGGCGAAATACCGCGGCTGGGATGCGGGTACGCAGACCGCCGATCACAACTACAACTGGCACGACTCCATCCATGCCGCGAACGGAAGCTGCGTGGCCGATACGCAGGCGCCTTGCGACGACAACGGCCACGGTTCGCACACCATCGGCACGATGGTCGGTGATGACGGCGGAACGAATCAGGTCGGTGTCGCGCCCGGTGCGAAGTGGATCGGCTGCCGCAACATGAATGCGGGCAACGGCACGCCGGCGACGTACAACGAGTGCGCGCAGTGGTTCCTCGCGCCGACGAATCTCGCCGGACAGAACCCGAATCCGGACCTCGCGCCTGACGTCATCGGCAACTCCTGGGGGTGTCCGACTTCCGAAGGCTGCACGGCGATTTCCGGCGCGGAGATCAGCAATGCGATCGAGAACCTGATCGCGGGCGGCATCGTGTTCGTCGCCGCGGCCGGCAACAACGGCTCCGCCTGCAGCACGATCGGTGACGCGCCGGGCACGCTCGACAACGTGCTCACGATCGGCTCGACCACCTCGGCCGATGCGATCTCGAGCTTCTCGGGGCGCGGTCCGGTCGCCGCCGGCACCGGCACGGGTTCGGTCAACAAACCCGATGTCGTCGCGCCGGGATCGAGCGTGCGTTCGATCACGCGCAGTAGCGATACGGCCTACACCTCGATGAGCGGCACGAGCATGGCGACGCCGCACGTCGCCGGCGCGGTCGCGCTGATGATGCAGGTGAACCCGGGCCTCAAGGGCAACCCGGCCGCCGTGGCCGACCTGCTGCGCTCGACCGCCGTGCCGCTCACGAGCAGCACGCAGGTCTGTGGCGGTATCCCGGCGACGACGTTCCCGAACCCCGTGCAGGGCTTCGGACAGATCGACATGGTCGCCGCGTTGAACAAGGCCGAGAAGATCTTCGCCGACACTTTCCAGCCCGCCACGCCGTAACGGCGGCGAGGGCGCCGCCCTCGCTTCGTCGTCGCGAAACACGGAAGCGGAACGAGGAACGAGCGAGAGCCGGGAAGCTCCGCTCGCTCCTCGCTGCTCCACGCTTCTCACGCGCACTTCATCACGCTCAGCCGCTACACTGCGGCCATGTCCAGCACTGAAACTCCTGTCGTGACCGACAGCATCGACGATCGCCTGGTCGTCGCGATTTCATCGCGCGCGCTGTTCGATCTGAGCGAAAGCCACGCCCTGTTCGAACGCGACGGACTGGACGCCTATCGCGCGTACCAGATGCGCCGCGAAGACGAACTGCTCGCCCCCGGCATCGCGTTTCCGCTCGTGCAGAAACTGCTGCGGCTCAACCAGACCGCCTGCGGCGCGCCGCGCATCGAGGTGATCCTGCTGTCGCGCAATTCCGCCGATACCGGATTGCGCATCTTCAATTCGATCGAGCACTACGGTCTTGCGATCGAACGCGCCGCGTTCACGAACGGCGCGCCGACGCATGCGTATATCCAGCCGTTCGCGGCCGACGTGTTCCTGTCGGCGCATCCCGAAGACGTCGCGCATGCGCTGGCGGCCGGCGTCGCGGCCGCGACCATCCTGCCGTCGAAGGCGCCGACGAGCGCCTCGGAGCAGCTGCGCATCGCCTTCGACGGCGATGCCGTGCTGTTCGGCGACGAGTCCGAGCGCGTGTCGCAGGAACAAGGCCTCGATGCGTTTCATCGGCACGAGACCGAGCATGCGGCGCATCCGCTGCCGGGTGGCCCGTTCCGCGGTTTTCTCGATGCCCTGCACCGGATCCAGAGCGCGTTTCCGCTGGAGCAGTCGCCGATCCGCACGGCGCTCGTCACCGCGCGTTCGGCGCCGGCGCACAAGCGCGTGATCCTGACCCTGCGCGCCTGGGGCGTGCGCATCGACGAAGCACTGTTCCTCGGCGGGCGCGACAAAGGACCGTTTCTCGAAGCCTTCGGCGCCGACATCTTCTTCGACGACTCGCGCAGCAACGTCGAATCGGCGCGGCGACATGTCGCGACCGGGCACGTGCCGCACGGCGTATCGAACGAACCGAGACGCTGATGCGCGCCGCGGCCGCGGCCGTCCTGGCCGCTGCGGCGCTGGCCGCGGCGGGCTACTGGACGTGGCAGCGCACGCCGCGACCGCACGCCGCGTCCGCGGTGACGCCGCCAGTGAGTGAAGTCGTGCCGGCTGCATCGCCGGCGCGCGGCGCGGCGCGGGCGATCTCGGCACCGGCCACGAACGAGGCGGTGTCCGTCACGTCGACCCAGGCCGGACGCAAGCCGGTTGCGGCTGCGGCGCCGCCGGATTTCGCCGCCCGGCTCGCGCAGCTCGAGCGCGCGGCGAACGAGGGCGACATGGCTGCGGCGGCCGAACTCGGCGAACGGCTCGCGCTGTGCCGCGACTACGCGCCGATGAGCGCGCAGGCCGTCGAAGCGTCGATCGTGACCGGCATGGCCGCGAACGAACCGCCGCCGGTGATCGGCGGCAAGCCGGCATCGCCGGAATTCCTGATCCTGCTGCTGCAGGAAGGCTACGCGGAGCTCGATCGTCACTGCGCGGGCAGCGAGAAGATCATCGACGCGGCACGCGCGCAATCCTCGCTCGACTGGCTGCAGCGTGCCGCCGAGGCAGGCGAAGTCGCCGCGATGACGAGCTATGCGCGTTACACGCTCGCCGACGAGAGCGAAGCCGCCGTCGACGGTGACGCCGCGGCGCGGCGCGCTCGCGCGCTCGAGTACCTCGATCGTGCGATCGGCGCCGGCGATGCGCGCGCGCTGCAATTGCGTGCGGATCTGTATTCGCACGGCATCGTACTGCCGGCCGATGCGCTGGCCGCGTATGCCGATTTCCACGCGTTCGCGCGCACCGATCTCGGCCGGCAGTGGCCGCCGCGGCTCGTCGAGCTGTATCTGCAGGCGCTGGCGCAGCCGCTCGATGCGGCGCAGCTCGCCGAGGCGCGGCGCCGCGGCGATGCGCTCTGGCGAGCCTGTTGCGCGCGCTGAATCCGCGCCGCCCAGGAGCCGGCCCCAGGACGGCGACCCGGAGTTGTTGTCGCTACGGCAGCGCAATGCGACCATCGCAGGCCGTTCGTCCGGATCAGCCCATGAGCATCGACGATTTCATTCACGTCACCGAAGTCGACCAGGGACCGCCGTTCGCCGAAGGCTTGTTCCAGCGCAACTACAAGGCGCCGGCGCCGGATTTCCCGCATCACGTGGTCGCGTTCTGGAAGCGCGGCGACGGCAGTTTCGTGCCGGCGAGCTACGTGCACTTCACCGATTGCGGCGACATCTTCCTGGCCGGTGGCGCGGCGACCGACGGCGATCTGCTGCGCACGCTGAGCGACGTGCAGCGCGAAGCGCTCAAGGCCTATGGCGGCCTCATGCTCGCGACCCTGCGCTACGGCTTCGAACGCTGGGGGCCGCGCTGCGAAGCCATTTTCACGTGCTGCGGCGACGCGCGCGCCCTGCAGACGACGCCGAAGCTCGGCTTCGGCGAGACCGGCATCGAATACCTGCTCGTGCACTGGACGCGCGAGCCGACCGCGCGGCGTAAGCGCGAGCTCGTCGCGAAGGCCAAGAGCTTCATGCCGTTCTGAGCGCGACGGCGTCCGACCGAATCTGATTCCGATCGAGGCTGCACATGCACAGTGGCGAACATTTCGATTCCCGCGAGATCCTGCCCGCGGAACTGCACGGGTTCATCACGATCACCGAGATCGACAGCGCCGATTTCCTCGTCGCCGATCTGTTCCGGCGCAAGTTCGGCCACCCGCCGCCGAACATCCCGCGCCATCTCGTGGGCCTGTACCGCGCGCCCGACGGCGCGCTGCACCTGGCCGGCTTCTCGCACATGATGCCGTTCGGCGACGTGTACCTGTCGGGCGGTTCCTGCAGCGACGGCGACACCGCGCGTCTGATGCTGCCCGGGCAGCGCGAAGCGCTGCGCGCCGCGGGTGGGCTCTGGTTCTATCTGTTGAAATATGCATTCCGCAAATATGCGGACTGTTGCGATGCGTTCTTCGGCCATTGCGGCGACAAGCGCGCGCTCGAAGTCGCGCTCGCCGCCGGATTCGTGCAGACCGAGCACGAACACGTCATCGTGAACTGGCACAAGCCGCTGCACGACAACCACAAGCGCGCGCTGCTCGCGAAAGTGCACGCGCTCGGGGCGTTCTAGGCATTTCAGCAGGCGGCTGCGCCGCGGCGCCGACGGCTCATTCGAAGCCGTCGGCGTAAATCACGTCGTTGCCCTCGATCGCGACGCCGATCTCCAGCGTCGACGCATAGCCGTTCGTGTTGTCGCCGGTGGTGCTGGCCAGTTGCAGCACGCCGCCGTCGTTGCCGAACGCGTTGTCGCCGTCGAGGGTGACCTGGCTCAGATTCCGCGCGCTGGCCGGCTAGAGAGTGGTCTGCGAATGGACCGTGCCGCAGACGTTCTGCGGCAGCGCGAGCTGCGACACGCGTGGCGTCGGTGCCCGAGGTCGCAAGCGCGAGCGAGCGGTAGATCTCGAAGTGCATGTGCGGCCAGCGGCCCGAATAGCAGCCCGGGAAGATCGTCGTGAACGTGACCTCGCCGTTCGAATCGGTCACGTGCACGCCGCGCAGATAGTTCTGCCCGCTGACGCCTGATGAATCCATGGAATAGCCGCCGTCGGCGTTGCAGTGCCACAGGTAGACCGCGAGTCCGGCCAGCGAGGTGCAGCCCGAAACGGTGCTGACGAGGCGCAGGATCACGGTCAGCGGCGCGCCGCCGGCAGTCAGTGTGCCCGATGCACCGGAGCTCGAACGCATATCCGACCGCACGATGCCGGATTGCGTCAAAGCATCCGGTCCGTTCGTGCCGTCGCCCGGATACGGACCTGCGGTTTCGCCCGGAATCAGCGAACAGGCGATCGAGCGCAACGGACCGTGGCGTCGCCGACAGTGCAGAGGCTAGTGATCGATCTGAGACTTGCCGATGAAAAATGTGCAGATTCGTAGGAGAAAATGCGCCGGCCGGCGTCGCTCAGGCCGCTGAGGCGAGGATGGCGCGCAGCGCGTCGGACGAACGCCAGTGCCAGCCGCAGACATAGCGCGGCACGTTCCAGCGATCCGATGCGGGCGTGACCGGGGCGGCGCCGTCGCCGAACGCGGCGTCGAGGCCGACGGCAGGGCCGCGGCGCGGCAGCCAGTCGGTGCGCAGGAAATCGTTCACGTGCCCGAACGGATAGCAGAACAGCCGCGGCGCGTGCGGCGCCAGCTGCTGTGCGAGGAAGTGCTGCGACTGTGCGATCTCGAATTCGGCCTGCGCCTCGGTGGCGACGGCGTGGAAATCGCCGCGCGCGAGGCCGTGCGGGCCCGGGCTCGCCAGGCACGGATGGTTGTGATCCCAGCTGTGGTTCTCGATCGCGATCAGGCCGCTGTCCTGTGCCGCGCGCCACCAGCGCGACTGCATCCAGTCGCGCCCGACCAGACATTGCTCGTCCATGCGCCTGCGCGCGGCCGGATCGGCGATCACGAAAGCGGTCAGGTGCAGATCGGGCTGCGCGCGCTCGCCGTGACGCGTGCGGAATGCACGCAGCGCCGTGTAGAACGCGGTCTGCGGACCGTGGGCCGGATGAGCGAGATCGTCGTAGTCGAAATTGCTGCCGTCGTCGCAGGTCAGCGCGACGCAACCGCGCAGGTCGCGCTGCGCGCGGCCCAGCAGTTGGTCGACGACCCAGTGCAGCGGCACGATGCGCAGCCCGAGCGCATGGATCAGCTCCAGATCGGCGGCAAACGCGACGTGATCGTTGTCGGCGTAGTCGTTGCCGGCGATGTTCACGCCGTGATAGGTGAGAATCGGAACCTGCATGGCGCTCCCGCGCGATCGAGCCGGCCGGCATCATACGCAGCAACCGCCGCGACGGCACGCGGGCGGCCGGTGGCGCCATGCTGGCGCCAATTTCATCGGGATCGCCGGAGCCAATCGCGGCGCGGGTGAAGTTTGCCGGGGGCGCCGCTAGAATGCCGCGCTGCCCTGGGTTCAGGGCTCCCGTCGCTTCATTTTCCCTTCGTATCCCGCGCGAAATCCGGAATTTCCATGGCCGCCAGCACGCTCAATCCCTACGATCTCTACGATGTCCGCTCGATGCTGTCCGACGAGGAAGTCATGGTGCAGGACACCGTGGCGCGCTTCACCGATGAACGCGTGCTCCCGATCATCGGCGACTGCTTCGACAAGGGCGTGTTCCCGACCGACCTGATTCCCGAAATGGCCGAGCTCGGCCTGCTCGGTTCCAGCCTGCCGACCGACTACGGTTGCGCCGGCATGAATGCCGTGAGCTACGGCCTGATCTGCCAGGAGCTCGAGCGCGGCGATTCCGGCATCCGCA
>CAMLSI010000298.1 GCA_946482585.1 uncultured Lysobacteraceae bacterium | reverse complement strand
AGAACGCCGGGTCGCGCACGTCGCCCGCGATCACGAGGCAGCGCCGGCCTTCGGCCTCGACGTGCTGCTGCGTGACCGCGGCGTCTTCGTGTTCGTTCAGATGCAGTACGGCGACGTCGGCGCCTTCGCGCGCGAACAGCACGGCGACGGCACGGCCTATGCCCGAGTCGCCGCCGGTCACGATCGCGACGCGATCCTTGAGCTTGTCGCTGCCGGCATAGTCCGGCGCGAGAAAGCGCGGCAGCGGATTGAGTTCGTGCTCGTAGCCCGGCTTGCGCAGGTGTTGTTCGGGCAGCGGATTCTCGGGCTGCTCGCGCACGCCGGCCTGCATGGCCTTCTTGTCCTCCTTGCCGTTGCCGTTCTCGCGACGCGCGCGTTCCTGGCGCGCGACCTCGTCCTGGATGCGTCGCTGGCGCTGGACGGTCTGTTCCGCGACCGTCTTGTCGCGGGTTTTCGCTGGGGTGGACTTGGTCGCCATGAAGCACTCCTGCACACGGTTGGGGACGGCGACGCAAGAGCGATGCCACACGGCGCGGGGAGCGCGGCGGCGCGAAACGCCGCGGGATTCGTGCAAGTCGCACCGTTGCCCAGCGTGCGGCATGCAGGCTGCGCGGACCGCGCATCGCGACCGGCGCGGCAGCCGCCGCCGGAGGCATGCCTGAGCCCGCCGACGTCTGCGCAAGTTTCCCGGTAAACCGCGCGGAAAACACGGCAGGGCCGCCCGTCCGGTCGCGCCGCGGCGCACGTGTGCGGTCGCACGTCGGGGTCGGCACGGTTTCTGCGTCGCCGCCTGTGAACCGACCTGCAGCACGGAGGTGCCCGATGAAGCGTTCGACTACCGTACTGGCTCTGCTGTGGCTGCTCGGGTCGGCGGCGGCGCAGGCCGCGCTGCAGGGCGAGAAGCCGCAGCCGGTCGATTCGGCGCGCTCGCAGGAGAACCCCGAGCAGCGCGAACCGCCGCGCAAGGCGATGGCGCCCGTGGCCGACGACAAGTCCGGCGACACGTCGACGAAATCGTTCGACCAGCTCGACGAGAACAAGGACGGCAAGCTCAGCAAGGATGAACTCGGCGCCGACGAGGCCAACGGCATGGAGTTCAGCAAGATCGACCGCGACGGCGACGGCACGATTTCGCGCGACGAATGGAACGCGCACTGGGCCGGCCGTCACGACAAGCATTGAGGTTCCGTCCCCGGCGCAGGCGGCATCGCGCCCGGCGACGAGATGGACGCGGGCCTGCGCCCGCGATGCCGCTGACCCGACATCACCGACAAGGAGAACGTTATGACGCTGTCGACCCTGCTGCTGATCATCCTCGTGCTGCTCATCATCGGCGCGCTGCCGACCTGGCCCTACAGCAGGAACTGGGGCTACGCGCCTGGCGGCGGCCTCGGTCTCGTGCTCGTGATCCTGCTCGTGCTGTACTTCATGGGATACCTCAGATGAGCCCGTACGGCGGAACGCGGATCGACGATTTCGCCGACAACGGCGGCATCGGCGACAGCCTCGACGCGATCGCGTCGACGCTCGTCGCCGATGCGTACGCTGCGTCCGGCGCGAACGACGCCGTCGTGACCACGCCGCTGCACGCGCAGTCCACGCCCGAGCGCGACGACGAACACGTCGAACCCGGTCATCTCGCCGATCCGCTCGATCCGCGGAAAGGTCATCGGCCGAAACCTAATGAGCCGCTGCCGGTAGAGGCGCCGCCGGTGCCGAAGTTGCGGCCGCTGGAGTAGATGAGCGCTGCGCGTCGCTGGTCTTCGTCGCGGTTCCGCCTGCCGCCGATTCGGCCGCGCTTTCGGCGTACAGCCCCTTCAGGGCGGAAACGACTTTTGCATCGTGCGGGTCGAGGAAGTAGACGTTCATCAGGACGTCTCGCGTCGCTTTTCGACTGACCCGTCCGCGCTTGTCGGGATCGCCGGCCCAGGCGACTTCGCTGTCGACATAGTCGGCCAGGAGCGTTCCGGAAAACGGCGCAATGGTTCGCGCATTCCGGTCCGCATAGTGCCAGCGCACGATGCGTTCGAAATAGCTCGGTGGCCCTGGTTTGCCGGAAAACTGCGCGAGAACGTCGACGGCTTCCGGTTTGTGCAGGCGGCCGTTGTCACCGACCGCGAGTCCGCCGATCTGGCCGAGAGCGGTGGCGAACGCGGAAGACGTCGCCTTGATCTTCGCGTTTGCGGAACAGACGCGGGCCGAGCCGTCGTCGAGCGATACGATGATGCGCTGGCTGTCTGCCGTGAAACGGATCGCGTTGACTTTGCGTCCGCCGAGCAGAATCGGAGTCAATGGCAATTTCGAGTCGAGTGACCAGATCTGCAGCCCGCTCGCACCAGCGGTCACGACGGCTTCGCCGTCGTTCGCAAAGTCGATCGCACCGACGGCATAGTCGTGCGTGAGGTCCGCCATCTGCGCGCCGGTCCGACTGTCGAGGATCAGCACGTGGTTGTCGATCGCGACCGCGATCCGGGGCTGCCTCGTGTCGAAATGGATTCGTCCGGCACGGCCCGGCAGCGCCGCACGAAACACGGTGGCGTCAGCGCCGATCTTCTGCAGCACGAGCGTGCCGTCGTCGAGAGCGAAGGCGATCGACTGGCTGTCCGGGCCGAACGCGAGATTCACGATGCGGCCGAGCGATGTCGTCATCAGCGGCTGCATCGCCGAGCTGGAGTCCCAGATCGAGACGTCACGCTTCTCGTCGTACGTCGCGAAGCGACTCGCATCCGGCCCGAGGCGTGGCGGAGTCGGCTGGTGCCAGTGCGAAAGGAGTGCGGGGTCCGACTGTTCGCGGATCTGCCAGACGCTGATGACATACTGACGGGAGGCGAGTTCGATGCCGAGCGTCAGGACGCGCGCACCGCTTTGATCGAGCTGCAGCGCGACGAGAGGATCGGCGGTCTTGATCGGATTGCCGACGGCGTTGCCGGTCGCCGTGTCGTAGACGACGACTTCGGTAGCCGTGCGCGCGGCAGCGACGCGCGTCCAGGCATCGCCGTTGCCGGCAATGAGGTTCCAGGCTTTGCCGGCGGCGTTGAACCGGTTGCGCTGCGCAATGAAGTCTCCGAGTCGCGGTTGACGCGTGCCGACGAGCAGCGGAACTGCGCGGAATCCCGGCGGAAACTCGATGGTCTGTCCCGACGCCGTCGCCCGGAACTGGCCGACGACCTGGTGATCGCTGACGTTCCAGCGGTAGATGCCGTCCAAGGTCGTCGCGATGACATCGCGTCCCGTCGATTCGAACGCGTCGGCGACGGGGCGGTCGTGACGCAGCGATTCGCACAGTGCGGCACGTGAACGAATGTCGTGCAACACCGCGCCGGTGCCCAGCATGAGTACGCGCGTTCCATCGGGAGCGAAATGGAAGAAAGTCGCGTCGCTGCGATTGCCCAGAGTGCCGACCTTCTCGCCCCTCGCCGCCGTGCGTAGAGCCGGCATTCCGTCGACGAGGCCGGCCATCAGAATATCGTCCGGGCTGAACGCCGGATGGACGGGAAGGGTGCCGATGACTGTCGCCGACGCGGTCGTCAGCGCCGCGAAACGGGAATCGCCGCTGCCGATCAGCAGTCCGTCAGCGGTGTCGCGCAGTTCACTGCTGCCGTCGAAACGATCGATGGCGACGCGGTTGCCGTCGTGGCTGAAACCGGCGGATCGGATGAGTCCGGTACTGGATTGCTGCCAGAGTCGTTTGCCGCTCGACATGCTCCAGACCGAGACCGTGTTGGCGCGCTGCAGCGCGATCAGGTAGCGGCCGTCCGCGCTCATCGCCGCCGACCCCGTCGCTTCGCCGAGTGCGATGTTCCTGCCGGTTGCAGCGCCGGTCGTGCCGTTCCAGAAGCGTGCGAGTCCGCCGGTTTCGACCGTGACGATCCGCGTTCCCGCGATGTCGAATTGCGCGGAATGAATGGCTTTCTGCGTGCTCAGCCGCACCTGGGTCGGCGGTACTGCGCGAAAGTCCCAGAGCAGGGCCGAGCCCTCCGAGAGCGTCAGCAGCCGGCGGTCGCCGGCACCGAACGCGAGTGTGGGCGGCGATTCGAATGTTAGCGGCAGTGTTGCGATCGGAGTGTCTGGCGCATCCGAAGCCGTGATGATGACGTCGTGGTCGCGGTTGCGTGCCAGCAGGCTGCCGCTGCGGCCGAGTGCGACGGGATACTCGTCGGAATCGGCATCGACCTGCGCCAGTTGTCGACCGGTCGTGACTTCCCAGACTCGCGCACCGCCGAGTCCGTGCCGCGTGAGCAGGCGCGTGCTGTCCTCGCTGAACTGCGCGTCGACGGGCCTGCTGGCATCAGTGACCAGAGACTGCCCGCCGAAATCTGGTTCCATCTGCTGCAGCGCGAGCGCGGCGGCAGCCCGCGCGTGATCGAGGTCGCCGTAGCTCAGCGATTCCGCAAGATATGCATAGCGCGTGCGATCGAACGGGTCCGACAGCCGTTCCTCGTAGCGTCCGTACGCGCGACGTGCCGCCTGGATCAGCGCTCTGCCGACTTCGTCGTTGGCGCTTTGCGCCTGCTTCTGCGCATTGCGCGCCTTGTCGCCTTCGCGATATGCGGAGAACGCCGCACCGATGGCCACGACGAGGAGCAGGCTCACCACCGTGAGCAGCCGCCATTTCATGCGTTCGATCTGTTCGCGTCTCTCGGCTTCCTGCTGCTTTCGGGTCGCGAGCCGTTCCGCTTCCTGTCTGCGCCGTTCGGCGAGTTCCGCGCGACGTGCTTCTGTCGTTGCGCGTGACGCTGCCGCCAGCGAAACCAGCAGGTCGTGCATGAGCTCGACGCGCTGCGCCCCGTCGCGCAGGTCGGTGGCCAGCAGTCGCCGCTTGATCAGCTCGTCGACGATGCCGGCGGCATCTGCGACGTCCTTGTCGGTGAGTTCGCCGACGACGGTTTCGCGCGACGACGACTCCCGATAGCGGCCGCTGTTGTCGATCAGCAGATCCTCGATGACCTCGCGCACTTCGCCGGGCATTCCCGCAAAGCACCGGTCGTAGAAGCGATGGAGTATGTCGCCGCTGTGCTTGCTCACGCGTTCGTGCGTGATGGTCGCTTCATGCTCGGCGATGCGCGACTCGTTGAGCTCCGCGCAGAGCAGGCTCAATAGTGGAGGCACCGCTTCGATCTCGGCCAGATCGGTGCCGGGTTCGCGTTTGGCGACGAAACGGACGATGTCGGCGGCGACCTCGGCGTCGACGAGCGTGGGCTTGTGCTTGCTGCCGGGACCGACGACGGCGCGCAGCGCACTCGGTCCGTCGAGTTCGAGCAGTTCCATGCGATTGCGCATCAGCGACGGCAGCAGCTTCTTCCAGCGCTCGAGTTCGTGCAGATAGTCCTCGCGCAGTGCGATGACGACGCGCAGCGCGCTTTCACGCATGTCGATTGCGCTCGCGTAGGCGCGATCGTCGTCGCAGCGTACGGCCACCGCCTCCGGCGGACGGTTCTCGACGAAGCTCGCGAGCTCGGCCATGAACGCGGCGAGTTCTCCGCGGCGGTCGTTCTGCATCTGGCGCCGGTCGAGTGTGAAGATTTCCTCGAATTGGTCGAACACGAGCACGGGACGCGCGAGCTCGATGGCCTCGCGTGTCGCGCGGTGATGCGCGAGTTCCCAGAGCGTTCCCGTTCCGGCGGGGACGCCGGCCTGCTCCGTGAGTGCGGTACGAAGTTGATCGAGCAGTCGCGGCGCGTCGTCGGCGATGTTGAGCCGTATCAGCACGGCGTTGCGGCCCTCGACTGTGAGCCGCGGCAACAGCCCCGCCTGCAGCAGCGAAGTCTTGCCCAGGCCGGAGCGGCCGTAGAGCATCGTCAGCGGATTCAGCTCGGCGCGCTGATAGAGCTCGCGGATCTGTTCGTCGCGGCCGTAGAAATAGGCCTGTGTCGCAAGCGTGTAGGAGCGCAGACCGAGCCAGGGGCGCTGCGGCGACACATCGGGCGGGGATGCGTTCATCGTCATTCCTAGCCGCGCGGCCGGCCATGCTTGCGGTTCTCGTCGACGAGCGCGCGCATGCGGTCGGCGAATGCGGAAGCATCCTTCAGCTGTGCGCGCTGCACGTCGGCGACGTTTCCGGGCTCTTGCCGCGTCTGCAGATGCAGCGGCAGGTCGACGAAGACCTGAAGGTAGAAGATGTAGTGGTCGACATGGCGCGTCGCGGCCCAGGCGCGCTCCTTATGCAGATACCGGCCGGCATTGGCCGGATCTTCCGTCGCGGTCGACACGAGCGCGATGAAGAAGCTGCAGTTCTGCTTGATCTGCGATTCCAGCGCGCGGTCGTAGTTTTCGCCGAACTGCAGCTCGCGCGCGTCGAGCCAGACCGGCACGTTCGCGCGCAGCAGTTCCCGGCCCAGCATCTCGACGGCGTCGCGATCCTCGCGGCCGTAGCTGAGGAACACGGCGCCGGTCGGGCAGCGTTCGGGCATGCGTGCGAAGAACTCGCCGGCAGGCGCGGGCTGCAGGCGGCGGCTCCAGCGTTCGGCGAGGTCCAGCGCGAAACGCACGGGATCGCCGTCGATGATCCGCGTCAGCCGCGTTTCGGTTTCGAAGAAAAACGTCATCGGCTCGGGCAGGGCGCCGCGCCGATCGGCCAGGTAGTAGCGCGAATTCTGCGAGTCTTCCGACAACCGCTTGCCGCGCGCCGCGCGCAGGAAGAAGCGGACGATCCAGTCTTCCGACGGCGCGCCGATCAGCAGCAGATCGCTGGCCTGCAGGCGGCGGAACAAGCGGTCGAGTGTGCCGCGCTGCTCGATGAGCCCGCAG
>CAMLSI010000297.1 GCA_946482585.1 uncultured Lysobacteraceae bacterium | reverse complement strand
TCTCCAGGAATTTCTCCATGTAGACCATGTCGTTGCCGAAGGCCGCCTTGGCTTCCGACTTGGTCATGGTGATCGCGTTGTGCAGGTGGGCTTCGGTATGCACGACGCGCATGCCGCGTCCGCCGCCGCCGCCGGCTGCCTTCACGATGACCGGATAGCCGATGTCGCGCGCGATGCGGCCGTTCTCGACCGGGTCGTCGCCCAGCGGTCCGCCCGAGCCGGGCACGCAGGGTACGCCGGCGGCTTTCATCGCCTTGATCGCTTCGACCTTGTCGCCCATGAGGCGGATCACGTTCGCGGTCGGGCCGATGAAGATGAAGCCGGATTTCTCGCAGCGTTCGGCGAAGTCGGCGTTCTCCGACAGGAAGCCGTAGCCCGGATGAATGGCCTGGGCGTCGGTGACTTCGGCCGCGGCGATGATGGCCGGGACGTTCAGGTAGGACTCGGCGGCAGGCGCGGGGCCGATGCAGACCGACTCGTCCGCCATGCCGACGTGCTTGAGGTTGCGATCGACCGTGGAATGCACGGCGACGGTCTTGATGCCGAGCGTCTGGCAGGCGCGCAGTACGCGCAGGGCAATCTCGCCGCGATTGGCGATGACGACTTTATCGAGCATGGCTAGTGTCCGCTCAACCGATGACGAACAGGGGTTCGTCGAACTCGATCGGGCGGCCGCTGGTCGCGAGGATCGCGAGGATCGTGCCGCCGACGTCAGCTTCGATCTGGTTGAACATCTTCATGGCTTCGATGATCGCGAGCGTGTCGCCGGGCTTGACCTGCTGGCCGAGCTTCACGAACGGCGGCGCTTCGGGATTCGGTGACGCGTAGTACGTGCCGACCATCGGCGAGCGCACGACATGGCCGTCGGGCAGGGTCTTGCCCGCGGCACTGCCCGGGGTTTCCGGCGCTGTGCCGCCCGCGGCCGGCGTCGCCGCGCGGTGCTGTTCGACGTGGACGTGCGTGACCGGGGCGGGCGGCGCCGGAACCGCGGCCGCCATCGGCAGAGTCATGCCCCTCGGAATGCGGCTCAGGCGGACGACTTCTTCGCCTTCCTTGATTTCGAGCTCGGCCAGATTCGACTCTTCCAGGATGTCGATCAGCTTCTTGATTTTGCGCAGGTCCACGGACGGGTCCTCAGGTGCGGTGACGGTTGAGACGCCTCAGCCGATGCGGCGCATTGCGGCTTCGAGCGCCAGCCGGTAGCTGTCGGCGCCGAAACCGCAGATGACACCGACGGCGATGTCGGAAAGGTAGGAGCGATGTCGGAACGGTTCGCGTGCGTGTACGTTCGACAGGTGCAACTCGATAAACGGCAGCCCGACGGCCAGCAAAGCGTCGCGCAGAGCGATGCTCGTGTGCGTGAAGGCGGCGGGATTGATCAGGATGAACGCGCTGCCGTCGACGCGCGCCGCGTGGATGCGGTCGATGAGCGCGTGCTCGGCATTGGACTGGAAATGGCTGAGTTCGTGACCGTGGTCTTGCGCGATCGCAGCCAGATCGCCGACGATGCCGTCCAGCGTTGCATGCCCGTAAGTCTCCGGCTCGCGCAAGCCGAGCAGATTGAGATTGGGGCCATTCAGCAACAGGATTCTGGCCAAGCCGGCTCTCCGTTGCCGACGTCATGCCGGCTGGGGCGCGCAAGTCTGCGCTTGGCGGCCAATCTTGTCCAGTTCGGCGATGATCGCCGATGTTTCAATGCCGGGTACGCTGCGGTCGCTCAGGCTTTCTTGACGAACGACGACTTGAGCTGCATCGCGCCGAAGCCATCGATCTTGCAGTCGATATCGTGATCGCCGTCGGTGAGGCGTATGCCTTTGACCTTGGTGCCCACCTTCACGACCGACGACGATCCGCGCACCTTGAGGTCCTTGATCACGGTCACCGTGTCGCCATCGGCGAGCGGCGTGCCGTAGGCATCGCGCACGACCGGTGCCGCATCGCCTTCGACGACGGTCGCCGGATTCCATTCGTGCGCGCATTCCGGGCAGACATAGTGGCCGCCGTCCTCGTAGGTGTAGACGGACTGGCAGTGCGGACAGGGTGGCAGATCGCTCATGGTTCGGATCGAGGTCGGGCGGCGGGGGCGGCATGTTCCGTCAGGTCCGTGTGCGCGGCAACCATGGACCGGGCGGCGAGCCTGAACGATCGGCGTGCTCAGCGGTGCGGCGCGGTCCAGCCTTCGAGCATGGCTTCGCTGACTTCGCCCAGGCGCGTATCGAGGATGCGGCCGTCGCGGCCGAGCAGCACGCTGAACGGCAATGCGCCGTAGGTATTGCCGAACGGCAGCGACGGATTCGCGCCGAAGTTCGGGCTCAGCAGGATCGGATAGTCGACCGGCGTGTCGCGCAGGAAAGCTTCGACTTCGCCGAGTCCGTCGACGGCGACGCCGACCACCTGCACGCCGCTCGCCGCATGTTTGTGCTGGAAGCGGTCGAGCTCCGGCATTTCCTTGCGGCACGGCGCGCACCAGGTCGCCCAGAAGTTCACGACGACGAGACGGTCGGACCACTGGGACAGCGTCGCCTTCTGGCCGTCGCGATCGACGAGCGCGATCGCCGGCGCCGGATCGCCTTTCTGCGCGATGGCAACGCCCGGCGGCGCGCCTGGCCGCGCCGCGTCTACCCAGGCGTCGGCCAGCCATTTCGTCGCGGAACTGCGACTCAGGAGGTCGGTGATTCCGCGCGGCGCGCCCTTGCCCGTGACGATGCTGCCGACGACGAGGCCGCCCACGCCCGCCGTCACCGCGAGGATGCCGACCGCGGCGGTGTGCTTCCAGCCCATCAGCGCCCCGCCTTGGCGACGCGTGCCGAAAATTTGTCGGCCGCCTCGAAGCCGATCAGGCGCTGCGCACGGCGCTCCTTGCCGTCGGCGCCGAAGAAGATCGTCGCCGGCGGCCCGAACAGGCCGAAATGCTTGAGCAGCGCCTGGTCGGTCTCGTCGTTCGCAGTGACGTCGGCCTTGAGCAGCGTATAGCCCTCGAGCGCCGCATGCACTTCGGGTTTGGTAAAGGTGAACTTTTCCATTTCCTTGCAGGCCACGCACCAGTCGGCGTAGAAATCGAGCATCACGGGCTTGCCTTCGCCGAGGCTGCGCTGCAGGTCCTCGACGCTCTTGATCGTGCGGAACGGCAGGTGCTCGTCCTGGATCGCCGCGCCGCCGCCGCGCAGGCCCTTGAGCGGCTGCAGCGGATCCTGCGAGCCGGCGAGCGCGCCGATCAGCTGCGCGGCGCCGAGGATCAGCAGGACGACGCCGAGCGACTTCCACAGCGTGCGCCAGCCCGATGCGCTTTCCGGCAGCCGTTCCAGCGCGCCGAGGTAGACACCGCACGCGAGCGCGAGCGCCCCGGTCATGAGCATGATCCAGACCGGATCGAGGAAGCGCGACACCATCCAGATCGCGAGCGCGAGAAAGCTCACGCCGAACACGGCCTTGACCGCGTCCATCCAGGCGCCGGCGCGCGGCAGCAGTTTGCCGGCAGCGGTACCGGCGATCACGAGCGGCGCACCCATGCCGAGCGACAGCACGAACAGGGCGAGGCCGCCGAACACCGGGTCGCCGGTCTGGCTGATGTAGAGCACGGCCGCCGCGAGCGGCGGCGCGACACAGGGGCCGACGATCAGTGCCGACAGCACGCCCATGACCGCCACACCGGTCAGAGAACCGCCCTGCTGGCGGTTGCTCACGTTCGCGATGCGGTTCTGCAGCGCGCTCGGCAACTGCAATTCGTAGAAGCCGAACATCGACAGCGAGAGCAGCACGAACAGCAGTGCGAACGCGGTCAGTATCCAGGGATGCTGGAACGCGGCCTGCAGATTGGCGCTGGCCAGCCCGGCGACGACGCCGGCGATCGTGAAGACGACGGACGAGGCGAGTACGTAGATCAACGACAGCAGGAAGGCGCGCCGGGTCGACACGTCGGGACCGGCGCCGGCGATGATGCCGGACAGGATCGGCAGCATCGGGAACACGCAGGGCGTGAAGGCGAGCAGCAGTCCGAAACCGAAGAACGACAGCAGCGCGAACAACCGGTCGCCCGACAGGCGCGCGGCGAGCACTTGCTCCTCGGAACGATCGCCGCTCGCGGTCGCTGCCGCCGGCTCGTCCTTCTGCGCCTCGAAGCGATCCGCGGCGACTTTGAGCTGCTCGACCGTCGCGGCCGGCAGATCGATGGAAACCGTGCGCGTCATGACCGGATAGCAGATGCCGTTGTCCTCGCAGCCCTGGAATTCTGCGGTGAGGCTCAGCTTCTGCGCGTCGCCGCGTTCGCGCCGCAGCAGGATGGGCAGCTCGACCTGATTGAAATAGACCGTGACTTCGCCGAAGTGCTCGTCCCGGTGCAGCACGCCGGCCGGCCAGGCCGGCCGGCCCAGTGCGACATCGCCTGCCGGCACGGTGAGCACGGTCTTGTCGCGATACAGGTAATAGCCCTTGGGCATGGTCCAGCGCGCGAGCAGTTCCGTCGGGCTCGTCGCGATGGTCTCGAACACGAATGCCTGCTCGGGCGGCAGCGGCAGTTTTTCCGCGCCGGCGTCGGCCGTGTTCGCCGGGCCGGTGTCCATGGGCGCGTCGGTCGCCGGCTTGCCGAGCTGATTCAGCGCGGACTTGAGATCGCCGACTGCTGGTTCCGTGGCGGCGCCGGCCAGCGGATTCGGCGCGGCGGCTGCCGTCGCCGCGGGCAGTTTCACGCTGACGTTGGCCGCATGCGGCGGATAGCAGATCTTCGGCTCGCGCTCGTGGCAGCCCTGGAAGCTGACGCTGAACTCGGCTGTGTCGCCGCTCGCGGTGAGCAACTGCGTCGCGACGGCGTTCCGGTGATAAACCTCGACGTCGCCGAGGAACTCGTCGTGCTTGGCCTCGCCCGGCGGCAGTTGCAGCTCGCCCAGCGTGACGCCGTCGGCCGGCTTGCCGGTCTTGATGCGCGAGCGGTACAGGTAATAGCCGTCGGCGATCTTCCAGTCGAGCTTGACCGTGCCGCGATCGGCGGCCGTGGCGGTCAGCGCGAACGCTTCCTCGACTCGCAACAGGTCCGTCTCGGATTGCGCGAGGGCCGGGCCCAGACCGGCCAGGCCGGCGACGAGCAGGGCAAAGCGGGCGAAACGACTCATTGCAGCTCCAGCAGCGGTGATGATGGAACGGACCGGCGATCCGATGCGGTCCTCGCAGCGTCCGGGCGGACGGTCAATGCTTGAATGCGGTGGCGTCGGCCACCCAGGCCAGGTACGGCTCATGCCCCAGGGCCACATCGACCGCGATTACTTCCGGGAGTTCATACGGATGCAGCGCGACGATGCGCGCGCGCAGCGCCTCGAAGCGGGCCCGCGTCGTCTTGATCAGCAACAGCAGCTCGGCATCGATGCGGGTCTCGCCTTCCCAGCGATAGGTCGACACGACGCCGGGCAGGCGACTCACGCAGGCCGCCAGGCTTTCCTCGACGAGCGTGCGCGCGATGCGGTCGGCGACATCCTGGTCGGGTACGCAGCAATAGACGATCAGGACGGACATGGCGGCGGCTGCGGCGGTCAGGGGCGCGCACGATAGCGCGAGCGGCCGCGCTCGCCCATGGGCGGCTGCAGCAAACGGGCTCTGCCGGACGATTCCGGGGCGGATGGAGGGGCCGGCCCTTGAAAGCGCCGCCGGGCTCCCAATGTGTCGGCCACCCGACAGGGCATTGCCTTGTCATCGTCAGTCGCTAAAATTGGCACTCACCGGCGGCGAGTGCTAACAAGCCGGCCGAACCCTTTACCAATCAATTTCTTGTAAACCCTTGAGGGAGCAAACATGAAGCTTCGTCCCCTGCACGACCGCGTCATCATCAAGCGCCTGGAAGCCGAGACCAAGTCGGCCGGCGGCATCGTCATTCCCGACAGCGCCACCGAAAAGCCGGTCCGCGGCGAAGTCATTGCCGCCGGTACGGGCAAGATCCTGGAAGACGGCAAGGTCCGTCCGATCGCGGTCAAGGCCGGCGACAAGGTTCTGTTCGGCAAGTACAGCGGCACCGAAGTGAAGATCGACGGCGAAGAGCTGCTCGTCATGCGCGAAGAAGACCTGCTGGCCGTCATCGAAGCCTGAGATCGCACCGGGGCTGAGCGCCGAGGCCTATCCGGCCTGCGGCGGCCCGCCCGGTTTCGCGCCGATCTCCCGCCACTCACTTCTACCTCTCATTTTCCGGAGTCAATCCCATGGCAGCCAAAGAAATCCGTTTCAGTGAAGACGCGCGCGCCCGCATGGTCCGCGGCGTCAACATCCTCGCCAACGCCGTGAAGGCCACGCTGGGCCCGAAGGGCCGCAACGTCGTGCTCGAGAAGAGCTTCGGCGCCCCGACGATCACCAAGGACGGCGTCTCCGTCGCCAAGGAAATCGAGCTCGCCGACAAGTTCGAGAACATGGGCGCGCAGATGGTCAAGGAAGTCGCTTCCAAGACCTCCGACAACGCCGGTGACGGCACCACCACCGCCACCGTGCTGGCGCAGGCGCTGATCCGCGAGGGCATGAAGGCGGTCGCCGCCGGCATGAACCCGATGGACCTCAAGCGCGGCATCGACAAGGCCGTCACGGCCGCGGTCGGCCAGCTGAAGGCGCTGTCCAAGCCGACCGCCGACGACAAGGCGATCGCGCAGGTCGGCACGATCTCGGCCAACTCCGACGCGAACATCGGCGACATCATCGCCGAAGCGATGAAGAAGGTCGGCAAGGAAGGCGTGATCACCGTTGAAGAAGGTTCGGGTCTCGAGAACGAACTCGATGTCGTCGAAGGCATGCAGTTCGACCGCGGCTACCTGTCGCCGTACTTCA
>CAMLSI010000296.1 GCA_946482585.1 uncultured Lysobacteraceae bacterium | reverse complement strand
GGTACGCTTTCGGGCTCTGCGGCCGTTTTCCCGGCCGTTCTGCGAACCTGTGGAGCGACCCTGACGCATGAAAACCCTGCTCGTGACTGGCGGCGCCGGCTTCATCGGCGGCAACTTCGTGCTTGATCTGGTGGGCCAGGGCGGTTTCCGCGTGGTCAACCTCGACAAGCTGACCTACGCCGGCAACCTCGACACGCTGGCCGTGCTCAAGGCTCATCCCGACCACGTATTCGTGCAGGGCGACATCGGCGACCGCGCGCTGATCGAACGCCTGCTGGCCGAGCACCGGCCCGATGCGATCGTGAATTTCGCGGCCGAATCGCACGTCGACCGCTCCATCGACGGCCCGGCCGAATTCGTGCAGACCAATGTCGTCGGCACGCTGAACCTGCTCGAACGCGCGCTCGCCTACTGGCGCGGTCTGTCGCTCGAGCGGCAGGACGGCTTCCGCTTCCTGCACGTGTCGACCGACGAGGTCTACGGCTCGCTGGGGCCGGTCGGCAAGTTCACCGAAGAAACCGCGTATGCGCCGAATTCGCCGTACTCGGCGTCGAAGGCGGCGTCCGATCACCTCGTGCGCGCGTTTCATCACACTTACGGTTTGCCCACGCTGACGACGAACTGCTCGAACAACTACGGCCCGTACCAGTTCCCCGAAAAACTCATCCCGCTGATGATCCAGAAGGCGCTCGCGGGCGAGCCGCTGCCGGTGTACGGCGACGGCCGCAACGTGCGCGACTGGCTCTACGTGGGCGACCACTGCCGCGCGATCCAGCGCGTGCTCGAGGCCGGCCGTACCGGCGAGGTCTACAACGTCGGCGGCGATTCCGAGCGCGAAAATATCCATGTGGTGAAAACCATCTGTGGAATGCTGGACCAGCGCCGGCCGCTCGCCGACGGCCGCCGCCGCGAAAGCCTGATCACCTACGTCAAGGACCGCCCGGGCCACGACCGCCGCTATGCGATCGATTCGAGCAAGCTGCAGCGCGAGCTCGGCTGGGCGCCGCAGGAAACCTTCGAAAGCGGCATCGCGCGCACGGTCGACTGGTATCTCGACAACCAGGCCTGGTGCGGGCGCGTGCTCGACGGCAGCTATCGCATGGAGCGCCTCGGCGGCGCCTGAGCGGTCGGATTGGGTACGGGGCTCGAGGCCCCTGCAACGCAGGACGGAAACGCAGGACATTCGACGTGACGACGAAGAAAGGCATCATCCTCGCCGGCGGTTCCGGCACGCGGCTCTACCCGCTGACCCAGGTAGTGAGCAAGCAGCTGCTGCCGGTCTACGACAAGCCGATGATCTACTACCCGCTGAGCGTGCTCATGCTCGCGGGCATCCGCGACGTGCTCGTCATCAACACGCCGCACGAGCAGGCGCTGTTCCGGCAGTTGCTCGGCGACGGTTCGCAGTGGGGGCTGTCGATCAGCTACGCGGCGCAGCCTTCGCCCGACGGACTCGCCCAGGCCTACCTGATCGGCGCCGACTTCGTCGGCACCGATCCGTCCTGCCTGATCCTCGGCGACAACATCTTCTACGGTCACGGTTTCACCGACGTGCTGCGGCGCTCCGCCGCGCGCACCCGCGGCGCCACCGTGTTCGGCTACTACGTGCACGATCCGGAACGCTACGGCGTGGCCGAGTTCGACGCCTCGGGCCGCGTCGTCGGCCTCGAAGAGAAACCCGCGGCGCCGAAGTCGAACTACGCGGTGACCGGTCTGTATTTCTACGACGGCCGCGCGGTCGACTACGCGCGCCGCCTCAAACCTTCGCCGCGCGGCGAACTCGAGATCACCGACTTGAACCGCTGCTATCTCGACGACGGCTCGCTGATGCTGGAAAAGCTCGGCCGCGGCTACGCCTGGCTCGACACCGGCACGCACGATTCGCTGGTCGAAGCGTCGAACTACATCGAGACCATCGAGAACCGCCAGGGTCTCAAGGTCTGCTGTCCCGAGGAAATCGCGTTCCACAACGGCTGGATCGATGCCGACCAGCTGCGCACGCTCGCCAAACCGCTGGCCAAGAACGGCTACGGCCGCTATCTGCTGCAGGTCGCCGAGCACGGAGTGGCGCCGTGAAAGTCGTCGAAACGCGTCTGCCGGGCTGCGTCGTGATCGAACCGGCCGTGTTCGGCGATTCGCGTGGCTTTTTCTACGAAAGCTACAACGCGGAAAAATTCAGACAGGCCGGGCTCGATCTGCGCTTCGTGCAGGCCAACGTGTCGCGCTCGGCACGCGGCGTGCTGCGCGGCCTGCACTACCAGTGGCCGAATCCGCAGGGCAAGCTCGTCAGCGTGCTCGAAGGTGAGGTCTACGACGTCGCCGTCGACATCCGCCGCGGCTCGCCGACCTTCGGCCAGTATGCCGGCGTGATCCTCAGCGCGGAAAACCACCGCCACTTCTGGGTGCCCGAAGGCTTTGCGCACGGCTTCGTCGTGCTGTCGGAGTTCGCGACGTTCGCGTATCAGTGCACCAACGTCTACGACGCCAAGGCCGATGCCGGCGTGCGCTGGAACGACGCGGCCATCGCGATCGACTGGCCCGTCAGCGCGCCGCTGCTGTCGGCGAAGGACGAGAAGGCTCCGTTCCTCGCCGACGTCGCCGAGGATCGCCTGCCCGTGTACGCCGGCGCGTGATGCCGCACGCGCACCGCGTTCCTCTGCGTCCCCTCTCATTCCATAGCGTTCTCTCATGAAGATCCTGCTCCTCGGTGCCAACGGCCAGGTCGGTTTCGAACTGCAGCGCAGTCTCGCGCCGCTCGGCGAGATCGTGCCGGCGACACGCAGCGGCATGCTGCCGGGCGCGGTGCCCTGCGAACGGGTCGACTTCCATGACGCGGCATCGTTGCGTGCGCTCTGCGACCGCGTCGCGCCGCAGCTCATCGTCAACGCCGCCGCGCACACCGCCGTCGATCGCGCCGAGGACGAAGAAGCGCTCGCGCAGCAGGCCAACGCCGCCGCGCCGGGCGTGCTCGGCGCCTGGGCGGCGGCGCGCGCCGCGGCAGTCGTGCATTACTCCACCGACTACGTCTTCGACGGCCAGGGCCGGCAGCCGTACCGCGAGGATGATCCGACCGCGCCGCTCGGCGTCTACGGACGCTCCAAGCTCGCGGGCGAACGGGCGCTCGCCGCGAGCGGCGCGGAGTATCTGAACTTCCGCACGGCCTGGGTCTATGCGGCGCGCGGCGCCAATTTCCTGCGCACCATGCTCAGGCTCGCGCGCGAGCGCGACCGGCTGAGCATCGTCGCCGACCAGCGCGGCGCACCGACGCCGGCGCGCCTGATCGCGCAGACCACGGCCTGCGTGCTCGCGCGCTGGCTGCCGCAGTCGCCCGATGTTCGCCGAGCGCAGTGCGGCCACTATCACCTGGTCAGTTCCGGCGAATGTAGCTGGCACGAATTCGCGAGCGAGATCTTCGTGCTGGCCAAGGCGGCCGGCCTGATCGAGCGCGTACCCGAAGTCGCCGCGATCGCGACGTCCGACTACCCGACCAAGGCGCGCCGGCCGGCGTATTCCGTGCTCGACACACGCAAACTCCGCGATGCCTTCGATCTCGCCCTGCCGCACTGGCGACAGGGCTTGCGCGACGTCATCGGCGAACTCACCTGAGGGATTTCGCGCGACGGCGCGTCCGAGGTTTCCGATGGACCATTGCTCATGCTGATTCCCGTAGTTCTCTCCGGCGGCGCCGGCACGCGGCTCTGGCCCGTGTCGCGCAGCGCCTATCCCAAGCCGTTCATGCGGCTCGCCGACGGCGAGTCGCTGCTGTACAAGACGCTGGACCGCGCACTGTCCGTGGCCGACGGCGGTCACGTGCTGACCGTGACCGGCCGCGACTATTACTTCCTGACGCGCGACGAATATGCGACCCATCCGCACGCGCGGCTCGACCGCCTGCCGTTCCTGCTCGAACCGGCCGGCCGCAACACCGCGCCCGCGATCCTGCTCGCGGCGCAGTACGCCGTGACGCACATCTCGCCCGACGCGGTGCTGCTGGTATTGCCGGCCGATCATCTGATCCGCGAACTCGACCGCTTCGCCGCCGACGTGCGCCGCGCGCGCGAACTCGCCGAGGACGGCTGGCTCGCGACGTTCGGCATCGTGCCGACGCATGCGGAAACCGGTTTCGGCTACATCCGTCTCGGTGCGGCGATCGCCGGCCGCGAAGGCAGCGAAGTCGCCGCATTCGTCGAAAAACCCAAGCGCGACGTCGCCGAGGCCTATCTCGCTGCGGGCGATCACGTCTGGAATTCCGGCATGTTCTGCTTCCGCGCCGATGCGCTGCTCGCCGCCGCGGCGCAGGCCTGTCCCCAGGTGCTCGCGGCCGCCGAGGCGTGTCAGGCCAGTGCGATGAGCTTCGACAGCCCGATCGAATACGCGCGCGAAGCGTTTCTCGCGCAGCCCGACATTTCCATCGACTACGCCGTCATGGAGCACGCGAGCCGCCGCGCGGTCGTGCCGGCCACGTTCGACTGGAGCGACATCGGTTCGTGGAAAGCGGTCAGCGAACTCGAAGCCGAATCCGACGAGCACGGCAACCGCGTGCGCGGCCAGGCCATCCTGATCGAGAGTTCGAACTGCTACATCCAGAGCGACAAGCGCATGGTCGCCGCGGTCGGCATCAAGGACCTCGTCATCGTCGACACGGACGACGCCGTGCTCGTTGCCGACAAGGACCGCGCGCAGCAGGTCAAGCTCGTCGTCGACCGGCTGCGTGCCGACAAGCACGAGGCCGCCGCGTTCCATCAGACCGTGCACCGGCCCTGGGGCAGCTACTCCGTGCTCGAGGACGCCGCCGACTGCAAGGTCAAGCGTCTCGTGGTGAAGCCGGGCCACGTGCTGAGCCTGCAGAAGCATCATCGCCGCAGCGAACACTGGACCGTGGTCAGGGGCACCGCGAAGGTGCGCGTCGGCGAGCGTGAATTCCTGCTCAACGCGAACGAGTCGACTTATATCCCGATCGATACTTTGCACCGGCTCGAGAACCCGACCGCCGAGGACATCCATCTGATCGAAGTGCAGTGCGGCGACTATTTCGGCGAGGACGACATCGTGCGGCTCGAGGATCGCTACGGTCGCGCGGCGCAACGGTGATCGCGGCGGTTGATCCTGTCGCGCGCCGTTTGTCGATTCAGTAGTCGGGTCGCCGCGTTCGGCGCCCCCTGTCCTCGGCGACGCCATGCGGTGCCGGGCAAGGGCGCCGTCGACGGCGCAGTGGGGCAGGGACGTGATCGGGTCAGGGGATCGCCGGGCGCGGTGCGCTGCGGCGATCCAGTGAGGGACGTTGTGCGTTACGGCGCGGTCACGGGGCTGCCGCCGCTCTTTCAGCCGAGGAGTTTTCCCATGTCGATCCGTCGCCTGGCCGCCGGCCTGGCCCTGTTGACGAGCGCCGCGGGCGCGCAGGCCGAAGTGCCGCTCGCCGATTTCGCGCGCCACGTGCAGTACTCCAGCGTCAAGATTTCGCCGGACGGCGAATACATCGCCGCCGACGCCGTCGTCGACAATCGCCGTTCGCTCGCGATCATCCGGCTCAGCGACATGAAGGCGACGCGCATCACGCCGCGCATGGACGAGGTCGTCGCGTTCACCTGGGTCGGCAAGCAGCGCCTGATGTATACGGTCGGCGAGCCGATCGGCGGTCTCGAGGCGCCGGTGCCCAACGGCGAGCTCTATTTCGTCGACGCCGACGGCGGCCGCAACGAAATCCTGTTCGGCTATCGCGCCGGCAAGGACACCGTCGGGTCGCACATCAAGGCAGTCAAGCCCGAGAACGCGAGCGCGGTTCTCATCGACGACCTGCGCGACGACGACGACAACATCCTGGTTTTCGTCAGAGAGTGGAAGAGTTCCGCCGAGCCCACGCCGCCGACGGTCTACAAATTCGACGTCAACGACGGTTCGAAAAAGAAGCTGTTCGTATCGCCGCTGCGCCTGACCACGGGCTTCCTCGCCGATCACGAGGGCAAGGTGAAGTTCGCCTACGGCAACGACGTCGAGAACTACTGGCAGGTCATGTACCGCGACAAGGACGGCGGCGACTGGGTCAATGTCTTCAACGGCAGGGGAACGCCGGGACGCGCGAAGCCGCTCGCCTACGATCGCGACAACAAGGTCGTCTACTGGTCGTGCCAGCCCGAAGGAAAGATAGGCGGACTCTGCACCTGGTCGTCCGAAGACCGCACCCTGAAGCCGATCTGGTCGGCCAAGGATGTCGAGATGGACGCGCTGCTCACCGATTTCGACGAGACCACCGTCGTCGGCGTGCGTGCGTATCCGGGCCGTTCCGCCGTCGGCATCGTCAACAAGAAGACACCGATGATCGAAGCGATGACGGCGCTGATGCAGCAGTTCCCCGGCGAAACCGTTTCGGTGACCTCGGTCAGCAAGGACGGCAAGCGCGCGATCGTCGCGGTCTACAGCGACGTGAACCCCGGCGAGTTCTACCTGTTCGATCGCGAGAACAAGAAACTGTCGCCGCTGCTCAAGCGTGCCGACAAGATCAACCCCGAACAGATGGCGTCGATGGAGCCGTTCAAGCTCAAGTCGCGCGACGGTCTGGATCTCAACGGCTATCTCACGCGGCCGCTCGGCCAGGAGCAAGGCAAGAACCTGCCGCTCGTCGTCGTCGTGCACGGCGGCCCGTTCGACGTCCGCGACTACTGGGGTTACGACCCCGACGTGCAGGTGCTCGCGAGCCGCGGCTATGCGGTGCTGCAGGTCAACTTCCGCGGCTCCGGCGGCTACGGCCATGCGTTCGAGACGGCCGGCTACAGGCAGTGGGGCGGCGCGATGCAGGACGACGTGACCGATGCG
>CAMLSI010000295.1 GCA_946482585.1 uncultured Lysobacteraceae bacterium | reverse complement strand
CGGCCGGCCGCATGAACGACGCGCGCGCGCTTGCCGCACAGGCCCTCGACCAGGTCGTACGCGGCGGCGTGTCGTTGCGCAGCGCCTTCGCCGAGGTCGCGCCGCGGCTGACCGACGCGCGCGATCGCGCATTCGTCTCGGCGCTGCTCCATGAAGGCGCCCGCTGGTGGCTGCGCTACGACGCGATGCTCGGTCGCCTGTTGCAGAAACCGTTGCGCGGACGCGAGCCCGTCGTGCACGCGCTGCTCGTGATCGGGCTCGTGCAGCTCGCTGTGCTCGCGCTGCCCGAATACGCCGCTGTCGCCGGCACCGTCGAGGCGGTCCGCGCACTGAAGCGGCCGCAGCTCGCGGGGCTCGTCAATGCCGTTCTGCGCCGCTTCCTGCGCGAGCGCGCGTCGCTCGATGCGGCGGCCGCCGATCGTCTCTTCGCCAGCGCGCATCCGGCCTGGCTCGTGCAGCAGATCGCGCGCGACTGGCCGGATGACGTCGACGCGATTCTCGCCGCGAACAACACGCCGGGCGCGCTCGTGCTGCGTGCGAATCGCCGCCGCACGCAGGCGGAGGCGCTCGCCGGGCGGCTGCTCGCCGCAGGCCATGCCGCATCCGCGCACGAATGGCTGCCCGATGCCGTCGTGCTCGAGGAGAGTACCGACGTGACCGCGCTGCCGGGCTATGCGGTTGGTGATTTTTCGGTGCAGGACGGCGCGGCGCAACTCGCTCCGGACCTGCTCGACCTCCGCGACGGACTGCGCGTGCTCGACGCGTGCGCCGCGCCCGGCGGCAAGACCGCGCACTGCCTCGAACGGCATGCGCTCGACCTGCTCGCGCTCGACCGCGACCCGCAGCGACTCGTGCAGGTGCGCGACAATCTCGCGCGGCTGGGCCTTTCGGCACGGACCGTGGCCGGCGACGCCGCGGCGACCGCCGACTGGTGGGACGGGCGCCCGTTCGATCGCATCCTGCTCGATGCCCCGTGCACGGCGACCGGTGTTATCCGGCGTCAGCCCGACATCCGATTGCACCGCCGCGCCGGCGACGTCGAGCGCGCCGCAGCGGAGCAGGCGCAGCTGCTCGACGCACTGTGGCCGCTGCTGCGTCCCGGCGGCCGTCTCGTCTACGCGACCTGCTCGATCCTGCCGCGCGAGAACGCGCAGCAGGTCGACGCCTTCCTGGCGCGCACCCGGGGCGCGCGCGCCGTCGACGCGATACCCTCGCGCTTCGGTCGCGCCGCGGGCGCGGGCCGGCAGAACCTGCCTGGCGTCGGCGGCATGGATGGTTTCTTTTATGCCATTGTGGAAAAAGAAATCCGATAGCCGCGGCCGCGCGCCGCACCGCCTGCTGCTCGCGCCGCTGCTCGCGCTGGCGCTGCAGGCCTGCGCGCCGGGCGAATCGGCGTTGACGCTCGGCGACGCGCACGTCGACCAGCGCGGCGGCAGCACGCTGCTCGTCGTCGAATGCGACTGGAAGCCCAGCAGCGAAATGCTCGATGCGCTCGATCACGGCATTCCGCTGACCTTGCGGCTCGAACTCACGCGCGAACGCCGCGGCCTGTTCGGCTGGGAAGCGCAACAGCGCGAACAGCACCGGCTCGAGCTGCGCTATTTCCCGCTGTCGCGCAACTACCAGCTGCGCGACCTCGATCGGGCGACCATGCGCAGCTACGGCGTGCGCGCGGCGGCGCTCGCGGCGTTCAGCCGCATGGAACTGCCGCTTTCCGCCGCATCGATTCGCGCGGTCGCGCCCGAACGCCAGCGCCTGCGCATCGTGCTGGACAGCGACGCGCTGCCCGGCGCGCTGCGCCTGCCAGCGCTCGTCGACGCGGCCTGGCGCCAGGCCGTCGTGGAACGGACATGGCCTGGTACTCCGGCGGCCTGACCTGGGTCACGCGCCGATTGCTGCCCGCCCTCGCGGTGCTGGCGCTGCTCGGCTGCGCGCTGCTGCTCGCGGGCGACGCGGCGAGCGGCAGCAATCGGTTCGGCCGCCTGCATCCGTGGATGGTGATCTTCGCGAGCGCGGCGTTGCTCGTGCTCATCGTCGTCATCGCCGTGCGCCTGCTGCGCCTGGTCTCCGACGCGCGCCGCGAAGTCCCCGGCGCGCGCCTGACGCGGCGCCTGCTGCTGATGCTGATGCTGCTGGCCGTACCGCCGGTGGTCGTGGTCTACGGCTTCGCGCTGAACTTCCTCAACGCCACCATCGACGCGTGGTTCAGCGTGCGCCTCGAGCAGTCGCTCGACGACGCGCTCGACATCGGCCGGCTCTACGTCGACGAACGCCTGCGCATCAGCCAGGACGCGAGCGGTCGTCTCGCCGCGTCGCTCGACGCGCGCGAGGACGCCGAGATGCAGGCGGAACTCGACAGCGTCATCGACCAGCTCGGCGCGACCCAGCTCACCGTGTTCGGGGACAACGCGACGGTGATCGCGACGGCGAGTTCCGATCCGCGCTTCCTCGATCCGGTCTATCCCGATGCGGCGACCCTGATGCGCCTGTCCGGCGGCGGCAGCTATGCGGCGGCCGAACCCGTCGGCGACCAGCTGATGCTGCGCGTACTGGTGCGCAGCAATGTCGCGAGCGGTTCGCCACGATTGCTGCAGACGCTGTTTCCGCTGCCGCCGAAGCTGCGTCCGCTGACCCAGCGCGTCGAAGCCGCGAGCTTCGATTTCCGCCGCCTCAAGTTCCTGCGCGGCTCGCTCAAGCTGACCTTCAGCCTCGTGCTGACTTTCGTGCTGCTGCTGTCGGTGCTGTTCGCGTTGCTGACGGCGTTCGGTGTCGCGCGCCGCCTCGTCGCGCCGATCGGCCGGCTGGCCGCGGCGACGCGCGCAGTCAGTGCGGGTCGCTACGACACGCCGCTGCCGGTCGCGAGCCGCGACGAGCTGGGGTTCCTGCTGAATTCGTTCAACCAAATGCAGCGCGAGCTCGAGCGCGCCGGCGCACGCGCGCAGCGCAGCAACGAGGAATCCGAAGCGCAGCGCGCGTATCTGCGCGCCGTGCTCGAACACCTGTCCGCGGGCGTGCTCGGCGTCGATCGCGACGGTGTCCTGCGCGCCGCGAACCGTGCGGCCGACACGATTCTCGGCGTCGCCCTGTCGCGACAACTCGGCCAGCCCCTCGCGAGCGTGCGGCATGCGAACCCGGCGCTCGCGCCGCTGATCGATCCGTTGCTGCGCCATCTGCGCGAAAACGCGCGCGAGTGGCGCGAGGAAGTCGTCATCGACGAAGGCGAGGGCGAACGACGCGTACTGCTGCTGCACGGCACCGAGCTGCTCGGCGGCGGTCCCGAACACGCCGGCTATGTCGCCGTGTTCGACGATCTCACCTTGCTCAATCGCGCACAGCGCGATGCGGCCTGGGCCGAAGTCGCGCGCCGCCTCGCGCACGAGGTCAAGAACCCGCTGACGCCGATCCAGCTCGCGGCCGAGCGCCTGCGTCGCCGCTTCATCGGCCGTCTCGCGGCCGACGACACCGAAGTGCTCGATCGCGCGACGCGCACCATCGTGAACCAGGTCGAGGCGCTGAAGGCGCTCGTCAATGCGTTCGGCGACTACGCGCGCCCGCCGCAACTGTCGCCGCGTCCGCTCGCGCTGCATGCGCTGATCGGCGAAGTGCTCGACCTGTACGAGAACGACCAGCGCCTGCAGATCAGCCGTCGTTTCGCCGACGAAGAGCTGAACCTGCGCGCCGACGCCGGACGCCTGCGCCAATTGCTGCACAATCTGCTCAAGAACGCGCTCGAAGCGATCGGCGACCAGGCCAAGCCGCGCATCGAAGTCGCCACGGCGCGCGTCGAGGACGGCGGACGCCACTGGGCCGAGCTCGTGATCGCCGACAACGGTCCGGGGTTGCCGGAGGGTTTCGGCGAGCGCTGGTACGAGCCGTATACGAGCAGCAAGTCGCGCGGCACCGGCCTCGGACTCGCGGTCGTGAAGAAGATCGTGGAAGAACATGGCGGCAGCATCCGCGCGGACAGCCGGCCAGAAGGCGGCGCCAGTTTCCGCCTGCGACTGCCGCTGGATTGAGAGAAGCGAGGTCCTGGCCGGCCCGAGCGCCCGGCGGGCCGTGAGGGCATGGGTGGGGACGGTTTCGCCTGCGCCGCGGCATTTCCCGCGGCGTGCTGACAACAAATGGAACAGTGGTCATGTCGCATATTCACAATGGTGCATTCGGCTGGCGCCTGAGCCAGCGACAGGAACTCTGGCTGCTCGCCGGCGTCGCCATCGTCATCCTCGCGGCCGGCATCGGCCTGCGCGATCCGTGGCCCGCCGACGAGCCGCGCTTCGCGCTGGTCGCCAAGCAGATGATCGAGTCGGGCAACTGGCTGATTCCGCACCGCGGCAGCGAGCTCTACTCCGACAAGCCGCCGCTGTTCATGGCGGCGCAGGCGCTGTTCTTCAGCCTGTTCGGCAACTGGCGCGTCGCGTTCCTGCTGCCGTCGCTGCTGGCCGGACTCGGCATGCTCGCGCTGGTCTACGACCTGGGTCGCCGCCTCTGGGATCATCGCGTCGGCACCTACGCGGCGGCGGCATTGCTGTGCACGTTCCAGTTCGTCTACCAGGTCAAGCGCGCGCAGATCGACCCCACGGTCTGTTTCTTCCTCACGCTCGCCAACTACGGCCTGTTGCGGCATTTCCTGTTCGGGCCGGACTGGCGCGCCTACTGGCTCGGCTGCTTCGCGGCCGGGTTGGGCGTGATAACCAAGGGTGTCGGCGTGCTCGCGCTGTTGATGTTCGTGCCCTACCTGTTCGCGCGCGTGCGCGGCTGGCCCGGCGTGGTCCGGCCGGAACGCGGCGCCTGGCGCTGGCTGTTCGGCGCGGTCTGTTTCGCGGCGGCGACGGCGCTGTGGCTCGGTCCCATGCTCTACGCGGTCGCGACGGAATCGGGACCGGAATATCGCGCCTACATGAACGACATCCTGTTCCGCCAGACCGCGGGGCGCTACACCGAGTCCTGGGATCACCACCAGCCGCCCTGGTACTACCTCGGGGTCATTGCGTTCTCCTGGCTGCCGATGGTGCTCGCGCTGCCCTGGGCCGTGCCGCGCTGGCGCGACGCGCTGCGCCAGCGCGCCGCGCGCGTGCTGCTGCCGCTGGTCTGGATAATCCTCGTTGTCGTTTTCTTCACCTTTCCCAAAGGCAAGCGCGACGTCTACATCATGCCGGCGCTGCCGCTGCTCGCGCTGCTCGTCGGCGCGCAGTTGCACGCGATCGCGACGAAGCCGGCGTTCCGCAGGCTCGTGCTCGGCTTCGTCGCGGCGCTCGGGGCCATTTTCGCCGCGGTCGGCGCGCTTGCCTGGAGCGGCCACCTCGAGCGCGCGAATCGGCTCGTCGAGCAGCGCGGACTCGATGCCGGCGGCCAGATGCTCTGGCTGTTCCTGATCGTCGTCGGCACGGTCGCGCTCGTATCCTCGGCGTGGTTCCGCACGCGGCGCAGCCTGCTCGCGCTCGTGCTGACACTGGCCACGCTCTGGCTCGGCTACAGCCTCTGGGCCTATCCCGTGCTCAACGATTCGACGTCGGCCGCCGCGGTCATGCGCCGCGCCGGCGAAATGATCGGCAAGGACGCGGAACTCGGTCTCGTCGCCTGGAAGGAACAGAACTTGCTACATGCCGACCGGCCGGCACGCGACTTCGGTTTCGTGAAGCCGTGGCATCTGCAGTTGGCCGACGCGCAGCGCTGGCAAGCCGAAGCGCCCGAGCGGCGCTGGCTGTTCGTGCTGCGCACGGCGTTCGGTGCCTGCGTGGATGTGGACAAAGCGCAATACGTCGGCCATGCGAACCGTCGCGAATGGTTCTTGTTGCGCGCCGATGCGTTCCGTGCCGGATGCGACCCCGCGGTTCAGAAACCGGCCGCGGAAGACGACGCCAACGCGGAATGATGTGAATTACGCGCATGAGGACGATGCAAGTGTTCACCTGGCGCGATTGGACGTCTATTCTTGGTTCCAGTCCTCAGGGGGGATCTATCCAATGTTAGATACGGCCGTACCACGCAAGACGCCGCAGGGACAGCGCGAACTCGTCGATCGCCGCCAGAAACTCCATGCGCGGTCGCGCTCGCTGCTGATCGCGGTGCACGGGGCCCACTCGGTCGCCGAACTCAAGCGTCAATTCGCGGCGCTCGGCGACGTCGGCAGCATCCTCGACGAACTCAGTGCGCTCGGCCTGATCGCCGTCGACGGCAAGCCCGCGGCCGGTGCCGCGGCGAACGCGGCCGTCGCCGGGCCGGTGGCGGCGGCCGATTCCGAATTGCCGCCGCTGCAGCTCGCACGCGCGTTCATCAACGAAACCGCGGTCGCCGTGCTCGGGCTGCGTGCTTTCCTGTTCACGCTCAAGCTCGAACGCTGCTACACCAAGGCCGAGCTGACCGAGCTGCTGCCCGAGTACCGTCGCGTGCTCGCCAAGGCGAAAGGCGAGGAATTCGCCGTGGCCATGGCGGTGCGGGTGGAGGACATACTGCGGCGCGCCTGAGCCGGACGCTGTGGGTCAGGCGATGCGCTGGCCGCGCTCGAGCAGCCAGAGCTTGATGAATTTCTGCCGCACGTAGTTGGCCTCGACCCAGGCGTAGATGAGACCGCGCCAGCCGTCGCGGAATCCGGCGCGCAGCACGTAGCCGCGCAGGAAGCGCCAGAACGGGTTGACGACGAGATGGGTCAGGCGAGCGCGCCGGCCGCGCGCATGGTCGTGTTCGGCCATGAGCTGGGCATAACGCTCGAGCCGGCGCAACTGGTCCGCGAGCGAACGATAGGCGCGATGCTCGAGATCGCCGGAGAGCCGCAGCACCGGGCCGTCGACGCAGGCGCGCGCGGTGCGGGCCACGCCCTCCTCG
>CAMLSI010000294.1 GCA_946482585.1 uncultured Lysobacteraceae bacterium | reverse complement strand
CGCTCGGCGAGGCTCGCGAAGTCGTGCAGCAGCGCCGTGTCGGCGGCGATGCGCCGCGCGATGCCGGGACGCAGCACCTTGACCACGACCTCGCGTCCGTCCTTCAGCCGCGCCGCATGCACCTGCGCGATCGAGGCCGATGCGAGCGGCGCTTCGTCGAATTCCGCGTAGAGCTCGGCGATGGTCGCGCCGAGCGCGGTCTCGACCGCGGCGCGTGCGACCGCGCCGGGAAACGGCGGCACCTGGTCCTGCAGCAGCGTGAGCTCGTCGGCGATGTCCGACGGCAGCAAGTCGCGCCGCGTCGACAGGATCTGACCGAACTTCACGAAGATCGGTCCGAGTTCGGCCAGCGCCATACGCAGCCGCGCGCCGCGGCTCAGCCTGGCGATATCCGCCGACGGTCGGCCGAACACGCCACGTACCCATTTCAACGGACGGAACAGATGGATCGCCTCGACGAGCTCGTCGAGGCGATAGCGCAATAGCACGCGAGCGATGCCGATGAGGCGCGGCACGCTGGTCAGCGGCGTCATGCGCGCTTGCCCGCGGCTGCGGCGAGCCGTGCGACGCGCGCCTGCAGGCGCTCGCCGCGTTCGCGCAGGCTGTCGACCTCGTCGAGGAACTCGTCCATTTCGCCGGGCGCTACGAGGTCGCGGCTTTCCTCGCGCAGGTATTCGGCGCCATCGCGCAGCAGCGCCTCGCCGCGTTCGCGCGCGTAGCGCAGCGCCGCGGCGAAACCCTGGGCGAGCTTGACGCCGATCACGTCGCCGAAGACGCGCGTGAAGGCCTCTTCGAAATCCGGACGGTAGCCGCTCGCGATCTTTTCGAGGCGCCGCGCGAGTTCCGCGTCGCCGGCGATCTCGACCTTGCCCGGCGCGAGCGCGGCATCGTCGCCGCGACGCAGGGCGAGGGCGAGCAGGCTGCCCGGCGTCGCCGCGACGCGCAGCGCGCTGTCGCCGCCGAATGCCGGACCGACCTCGAGCCGCTCGCCGGCGACCGCCAGGCGCAGGGCCAGCGGTGTGTTCGTGAACGTGACGCTGAGCGCGCGGCCGTCGAGGCGCCGCAACTGGCTGCGGGTATCCGGATCGAGCGCGATCGCGCGGTTCAGCGCCGACTGCAGCAGGCGCCCGAGCACGGACAGAAGGGGATTGGGAGTGCGGGGCGTCGTCATGAGGCCCCGGATTCTACGCGACGGGCGGCGCGGTTCCGGCGGGTGCGACAACGGCTGCCTGCAGGCGCGCGACCTGCGTCGCGAGTGCGCCGCGCAGTTCGTCGGGCAGCAGGATCGTGAACGCGAACGGCAGCCGCGCGAGCTGGCGCGCGAACCAGTCGAGGCTGTCGGTGCGCGTGCGCAGCAGTACCGCGTCCCCGCGCGCCTCGAACACGCCGATGCTGCCGAGCTGTTCGGCCTGGACCCCGGCCAGATCGGTCTGCAGCAGCACTTCGACCGCGATCGCGCGCGGCAGGTTGGCGAGGCTGAGCTCGAGCTGCGCCGCAGCGTCGAAATTGGGCGGACGGCCGAAACTGCGGTCGATCGGCACGACGCTGACGATGCGATCGAGGCGGAACGACCGCATGTCGCGGCGCAGATGGCAATGGCCGAGCGCGTACCAGCGCCCGCCGCGCCAGGTCAGGCCGTAGGTGTCGAATTCGCGCCGGCTCGTCGCGCCGTCGGCGGCGCGGTAGTCCAGGCGTACGCGGCGCTGGCTCTGCGCCGCGGCGCTGAGCGCCAGCAGCGCTTCACTATCGGTCGCGGTCGGCGCGTGGCTGAGGTCCAGCGTCACCGTTTCGGCGACGGCGCGCACGCGCCGCTGCAAGGTGGCGGGCATCACGCGCTCGAGCTTGGCCTGCGCGCTCGCCACGGCCGGGGCCGCGTCGGCCAGCCCGAGACTGCGCGCCGCGAGCAGGCCCAGCGACAGCGCGAGCGCTTCGTCGTCGCCGAACATCAGCGGCGGCAGCTTGAAACCCGGTACCAGCGAGTAGGCACCGTAGCGGCCGCGTTCGGCGGTGATCGGAATGCCGATGTCTTCGAGCACGCGGATGTAGCGACGCGTCGTGCGCACGTCGACCTGCAGCCGCTGCGCGAGGTCGCTGCCGCTGAGGCGGCCGTGCGCCTGCAGCAGTTCCAGCACCGTCAGCACGCGGGAGGCAGGATGGCTCATGTGGCTAGCATAGGCGGAATCAGGACGGAACCCGCCCGCATTCGACGCCGGCACGGCTGCGGACGATCCCGGATGCCGGCCGGCCGCCGTTCGCTACAATCGGCCCAGCCCCGATTTCCCCCTTTGCATGGCCGTAACCGAGTCTTCCCGCGGCGCGGAAACGCGCGTCGTCGGCTACCGTTTCGCCGGCGTCGCGCTCGATCTCCACCGCGGCCGTCTCCTGGTCGACGGCGCCGATGTCGCGACGACACCGTTGCTGCTGCAGCTCCTGCAGATCCTCTGCGCCTCGCAGGGCCGGCTGCTGGCGCGGCAGGAGCTGTTCGACGCCCTGTGGCCCGGCGGGCAAACCGTGTCCGAGGCGGCACTGTCGCAGTTGATCTGGCGTCTGCGCTCATTGCTCGGCGCGCACGGCGCGCTCATCGTGACGGTGCGCCGCGGCGGCGTGCGCCTCGACGCGACGGTCAGCATCGACTGTACCGGTCGCGTTGCGGCGCCGGTTCTGCACACATCGCCCGGGACCGGGCCGTCGCCGGTCGAACCCGACTCCGCGCCGTCGTCAGGCCTGCACGCCGATGCCGGCGGACAGTCCCGGGAGCCCGGGCCGGACACGTCACTGTCCGAGTCCATGGCGGCTGCGGCGCTGCCGCGAACGCGTCGGCACCGTTTTTTCGCGGGTCTCCTGGCCGCGGCAGTGCTCGCCGCCGGCCTCGCGGCCTGGCTGCTGCACGATCCACTGGTCTTCGATGGCTACGCCTTGCGTTCGAGCGACCTGCAGGCGGGGCGCCGCGATACGCCGCACATCGCGGCAGCGGCTTTTGCCGCGGAGGAGGCCGGCGACCGGGAGCGCGCGATTGCGCTGATGCGCAGCCTGCACGAAAGCGATCCGTCCACGCCGGTGCCCGCGGCCATGCTGGCCTGGTGGCGGTCGCACGCGGCGCCGGAGGAAGCCGCGGCCTGGGGGCGCGCGGCCCGTGCCCGCCTCAACGCGGAGACGCCGCCTTTCCTGCGGCTGTTCGTCGACTATTTCGTCGTCCGCAGCGGCAGCGAATCGTATCGGGGACCGCTCAACGCCGCGCTGGAGCTGCGACCTTCCGCCTGGCGCATGCAGTACACCCGCGCCCATGTGCTGTTGGCCGACCGCGACTTCGCCGGCGCGCTGCGTTCGCTGCAGCAGGTGCCGACGCGCGTGCCGGAAGCCGGGCTGCTCGCCGATGTGCTCGCTGACCGCGTGTCGCTCGGCGACACCGACGCCGCGGCGATCGCCCGCGAGCACCCGGCCATGGCCGGTAACCCGGTTCTGCGGCCGTATCTGCAGGGACGCGAAGCCTACAGCGCCGGCCGACTCGCCGACGCGATCGCCGCCCTGGACGAGAGCGCGCGCCGGGCCCAGGAGAGCGGCGATTACCAGCGTCAGCTGATAGCCGGTGAACTTGCCGGCATGGCCGCGTTCGAGCTCGGCAGTGCCGACACGCTGCCCCGGCTGTCGGCGCTGCGCCGGTTGTGCCAGGACCGTGGCCGGCTCGACTGTGCGGCGACTGCGCTCGGGCTGCAGTCCGTCATGGAGGCGCGCCGGGGCGAGGCGGCGCGCGCGTCGGCGCTGCTGGCCGATGCCTGGAACCTGACGCCGCACCCCTGGATGCGGCCGGCATTGCTGTTCATCGCGCTCGAGAACCAGCTGGCGACGCCCGGCGACGTTGAGGCAGTCGCCGAGGACATCAGCGACGATCCGGCGTTTGCCGGCGGCGCCGAACTGCTGCGCGGCTGGCAGGCATTGGCACGCGGTCAGCCCGCGCAGGCACGGCGCGAACTGGATCTGGCGTTCGAGCGCGGCGTGCGACAGACCTACAGTGCCGAAGACGCGATCCTGCTGGCGGCACGGCTCGGCACGCCAGCCGCCCCTTGCCGGGTCGACCCGCCCTTTCCCAATCCACTGCGCCTGAGCGCCTGCCTGCAGCTGCGCGACTACAGAAAATAGAGCAAAAACAAAGCGTTGATTTTCATGTGACGGTGCTGTTGAGTTGCCGGCAGGCAGCCGTGAAGCAGGCCGCCGCCAGGCACTCCAGGCTCGATCCCAAGGTCGCCGCGGTTGGCGGCCGTTCCATCGGAGCCTGCCATGTCCTTCATTTCCTGGATCGCCCGCGCGATCTTCTGCACCTGTCTCCTGCCCGGCAGTACGGCGACTGCCGCCGGCGATCTCGATCCGAGCTATGCCAGCCAAGGTATTGCGCGCCTCGCCGGCGCGGCGGCGCCGGGTCCCCAGGCGCTGGCGGTGCTGCCGAACGGCAGCACCGTGTTTGCCTCGTCGAGGCCGACCACGGCTCGCGATATCGTCGTCGGCGCGCTGAACCGGGACGGGCACGCCGACGTCCGCTTCGCCGCCGGCGGACTGCTGGAGATCACCAGCAGCGGCACGCTGTACCGGCCGCTGCTGCAGTACGACGCCAGGACCGGCAAGATCCTGCTGGCGGCGAGCGACTATCGCAACGGTGTCTATCACCTGATGCTCTGCCGTATCCGCGAGGACGGCACGCTCGATCCGGCATTTTCCACCGCCGGCTATACCGGCCAGACCGGCTGCGTCAGCATCCCGCCGCCGTCATTTGCGCCCAGCGGCGTTCTTCCCGCCGGCTTCCAGCCCCTCGCGGACGGGCGCATCCTGGTCGGTGGCAGTGCCTACGATTTCGGCGCCAATGCGTTCCGCGCGTTCGAGGGCCGCGTGACGCCGCTGGAGGTCAATTCGGGCGAGAGTCCTGCCATCAACGTGGTGCCCAACCTCAGCGACGTGTTCATCAATGCGGTCGCGTTCGATCCGTCGATGGGCGATGTCTACTTCACCGGATCGCAGCGCTTCGCCAGCGGCGATTCCGCGCTGCTCGTCGCGCGCCTCGGTGTGTCGAACATCCAGAGCTATCTCTACAACGCCAACAACGTCGTCAACGGAACCGAGGACGGCCGTGCCATCGTGTTCCGCAACGCCAGCGAGATCTATATCGCTGGCACGATAGAGACGCCGGGCGGCAAGTCCGACTGCATGGCATTCCGCCTGAACCGCTCGATGGCGCCGGACTTCGGGTTCGGCCCGGGCTCCAACGGCCGCCGCACGGTGCGATTCAACGGCGCCGCACTCGACAGTGCGTCGTGCGAAGCCGTCATGGCCGATGCCGAGGGCGCCGTCTACGTCGCCGGCCGCGTGGGTCTCGGCGGCGATCAGTCCTACGAGTCGGCCGTCGCCAAGCTGACCTCGGGCGGAGATTTCGCCGCCGGGTTCGGTCTCAACGGGGTTGCTCGCCTCGGTGCGGGACAGAACCCGCCGCGCAGTGAACAGGCCCTGGCGCTAGGTCTGCATCTCGGGCGCGTGATCCTGGCCGGACCGAGCGAACCCGCAGTGGGCGCCACGCCGCAAACTACTGACATGGTGCTCGCGCGCCTGACCCATGCGGACATGATCTTCGACAACGGGTTCAACTGACCCGGCCTGAATCAGGGCCGATTCCGTCCCGCTTGCGCGGCAGGCTGCCACGGTCGAGACGACCGGGAGCGGCGATGGCGATCAGGATGGCGGCAGGAATTCTGTGGATGGCGGGCGCGACGGCGGCGCTGCTCGCATCGAGCGACGTCCGGCACGAACCAGGGGCCGCTGCGCCCTGGCACCGTGCCGGGCTTCGACCGGTGTCCGCGACGACGGTTGCGCCAGCGTGCGCACGACAGCTGCCGGTGGCGGCGACATGCAGACGCTGAGCCAGCTCTGGCTGTTCTTCCTCGTCGTGTTCGCGGTAGTGGTGCTGCCGGGCATGGACATGGCCTACATCGCCGGGAGTTCGCTCGTCGGCGGCCGGCGCCAGGGGCTGCTCGCGCTGACCGGCGTCGTCGCCGGCGGAGTCTGCCACGTGCTCGCGGCTGCGCTGGGCATCGGCCTGCTGCTGCAGCTCGTGCCGGGCCTGTTCAACACCGTGCTGTTCGTCGGTGCGGGCTATCTCGGCTGGATCGCCTGGACCCTGCTGCGCAGTCGCGATGCGGCGGCGCTGCAGGCCGATGCGCCGCGGCTGTCGCCGCGCGCCGCCGTGCTGCGCGGCGTGCTGACCTCGCTGCTCAACCCCAAGGCTTATCTGTTCATGCTCGCGGTGTTTCCGCAGTTCATCGATCCGCAGCGCGGGCCGGTCTGGCTGCAGGCGCTGGTGCTCTGGCTCGTGATCGCGGTCACCCAGGCGCTGGTCTACGGGCCGCTCGCGCTGGCTGCGGCCGGTGCGCGGCAGTGGTTCGCGCAACGGCCTGCAGCGGGTCTGCGGCTCAACCGCATCGTCGGCGCGGTGCTACTGCTGACCGCGTTGTGGACCGCGGCCGCGGGCTGGCGCGGTCACTGATGCGCAGTCAGGGCGCGGACGTGTCCACGGCGCTGACGGTCAGTTCGCGCAGCAGCAGGGCGATCTCCACGCCCGTGATCGCCGCGCGCGAGCCCTTCCACGCCTTGCGCGGCCCGTGCAGATGCAGCTCGAATTCGAGCAGTGCATCGCGCTGCGCGGACGCCGGCACGACGACGCTCGCGCCTTCGATTCGCGGCTCCGCGCCGACCTTCCAGCGCGCGAGCTGGCGTCCGCGCGAGGTCAGCGTGACCGTCGCGCCGGGCGCCGGCACATAGGCGTCGAGCGTGAAATCCACGCGCACGTCGCGTCGCGGCGGCGCGA
>CAMLSI010000293.1 GCA_946482585.1 uncultured Lysobacteraceae bacterium | reverse complement strand
GAGGTGACCATCATAGGCCCGGCGGACCTGCGCTCGCTCCCGCCTGCTCCAGCTCGCGATGCGTCAGATAGAGCCGCGCATCGAACTCCAGCTGGTGGTAGTCGGGTTCGATGTGCGTGCATAGCTGGTAGAAGGATTTGTCGTGCTCGGCTTCCTTCAGGTGCGCGAGCTCATGCACCACGATCATCTTGAGGAATTCGGCGGGGGCGTCGCGGAAAACGCTCGCGATGCGAATCTCGCGGCTGGCTTTGAGCCTGTTGCCCTGTACGCGGGAAATGGTCGTGTGAGTGCCGAGCGCGTGCTTCATCACCTGCAGCTTGGCATCGTAGATCACCTTGCCCAGCGGCGCCGATTTTTTCAGATGCCTGTCCTTGAGGGCTTGCACATAGTCGTACAGCTGGCCGTCGCTACGCACGGCGTGAGCCTGGCCGTATTTTTCGGCCAGCATCGTGCCGAGTCGCCCTTGCCCGATCAGTTCGCGAACGCGCGACTGCAGGTGCGGGGGATAGCCGGCGAGGTACTTCAGGGCATGCATGGTCGGCGGCGGGCGGGCGGTGGAGGCGGCAGGTATGATGGACCGGAACTCCTCAACACGAAACGGCGACATGGCGAAGGGGAATCCTCTCCAGGAACAGCTGCTCAAGGCGGGCCTGGTCAAGAAGTCCAAAGTGGCGGAGATCGCGCGCGAGCAGAACAAGGCCCGGCATTCCAAGGCGCCGTCGGCGCCTAACGGGATCCAGTGGGAGGCCGAGCGGGCGCGGGCCGAGAAGGTCGAACGTGACCGCGCGCTCGCGGCGGAGCGCAAAGCGCAGGCACGCGTTGCCGAACTTCGTGCTCAGGCGCGTCAGATCATCGAGGACAGGAAAGTGCCGCGTACGGGCGAAAGCGAGTACCGCTTCAGCGTCGACGGCACGATCCGCACGCTGCTGGTCAGCAAGGATCTGCGTATGAAACTGTCCAGCGGCGCGCTCGTGATCGTGCGCCTGGACGAACGCTTCGAGTTGTTGCCGCGCGCGGCCGCCGACAAGGTGCGAGAACGCGACGCTGCGATGATCGTGCTCGATCACGGCCAGAGCGCGGACGCCGAGCCTCCAGCCACGAGCTCCGAAGACGATGCGTACTACGCCCAGTTCCAGGTGCCCGACGACTTGATCTGGTGACCGCGCGCACGAGGGTTCGCGGCGGCCGTCGGTTGAAGCGCATCTTCCTGTGCCGGCATCGCCACGCCGATTCAGAGGCGTCGCCCAACCTGCTGCGGTCGCCAGTGCGAGGCCGGACAATTCCGGGCGGAAGGGGCTGGACCACCTCGCGTCGTCTACGATCGCTGCGAATCGCTGCGACATGGATGGTCGTGAGCAAGCCCTGGAACCGCCGGCGCAAGCCGTAGGCTCGTAGCGAGGCTCCCGTGCCGGCTGTTCCGGCGGCAAGGCGGCGCGCCCGATGGCTTATCTCGGGCGCGACATTTCCACGACACCCGGGCTCCATCATCCGGCGCAACTCGCGGCCTTTTCCGGCCGGAATGGCCGCATGACGATCGACGTCGGACCGGCTTCGAGGGTCGAGGATCGTTTCCGGATGAAGCCAGGCCGAACAGCGGGCGCAATAGTTGCTTTTGCGATAATTTTCACCGGTCTGGTCGGCATCGGTGTCGCCGTTCGCCGCGGCGAGCCTGCGGACGGGAACGCGCACCCGGCGCCGGTGTTGTCGGTCACCGTGACGCGCGCGGAAGTGTCCAGGTTGCCGCTGCGGGTGGCGGTGACCGGAACCATCGCCGCGTGGCAGGAGGCCAGCGTCGGTGCCGAGTCGAGCGGGCTGCGGCTGGTCGAGGTCGCGGTGAATGTCGGCGACGCGGTGCGGCGGGGGCAGCTGCTGGCGCGATTCGATGCGGAGCTCGTCCAAGCCGAACTCGCGGAAGCGGTCGCGGCGGTCGCGCAGGCGCAGGCCGCCGTGCTCGAGGCCGACGCGAACGCGGCACGCGCGAAGCATCTCGACGTCACCGGTGCGATGTCGGCGCAGCAGGTGAACCAGTACGCGGTCGCGGCAGCGACGGCGCGTGCGCGGCTCGATGCGGCGCGTGCGGTGGAGCGACGGCAGCGGCTGCGATTGGGGCAGACGCGCGTGCTGGCGCCGGACGACGGCATCGTCACGTCGCGCACGGCGACGGTCGGCGCCGTGGTGGCGTCGGGTGACGAGTTGTTCCGGGTGATCAAGGACGGCCGGCTCGAATGGCGTGCGGTCGTCGGCGTCGACGACCTGGACGAACTCGCACCGGGACAGATTGCGACAATCGCCTGTCCGGGCGACGCCGTCATTCGCGGCACGCTGCGGATGATTGCGCCGGTCATCGACGCCGCGACACGCAACGGTCTCGTCTATGTCGATCTGCCCCGCGACCCGTCGTTGCGCGCGGGAGCGTTCGTGCGCGGCCATATCGAGGTCGGCGACTCGACGGCGCTGACGCTGCCTCACCGCGCCGTCCTGCTGCGCGATGGTTTCAGCTATGTCATGCGTGTCGGGCCGGCAGCGACCGTGCTCCTGACGAAAGTGTCGCTCGGAAGGCGCGTCGGCGAGCGGATCGAGATCACGTCCGGACTGTCCGAATCCGAGATCGTCGTCGCTTCGGGGCTCGGTTTCCTGAGCGACGGCGACACGGTGCGCATCGTCGACGACGCGGCGAGTGATCGTGCTGGCGACGAAGCCGCGGCGACTCGTGCGGCGCAGGACGCCGGCGCAGTGCAGGGCGGTGCGACATGAACCTCAATGTGTCGTACTGGTCGATCCGGAATCCGGTCGCAACGGCCTTGCTGTTCATCCTGCTGACCTTCGCCGGTCTGGTCGGGTTCTTCGCGATGAAGGTGCAGAATTTTCCCGATATCGACTTTCCGATCGTGACCGTCACGGCGTCGCTCCCGGGTGCGTCGCCGCCGCAGCTCGAGAGCGATGTCGCACGCAAGATCGAGGATGCGCTCGCCCCGCTCCGCGGCATCAAGCACATCAAGACCACGCTGACCGACGGCGTCGCGACGATCACCGCCGAGTTCCAGATCGGAAAGCCCGTGCAGGAAGCCATCGACGACGTGCGCGATGCGGTGTCGGGAACGCGCGCGGAGCTTCCCGCGGGTTTGCAGGATCCGGTGATCCGCAGGGTCGAGCTCGCGAGCGCGCCGGTCATGACCTATGCGCTGTCGTCGGCGCGGCTCGACGACGAGGCGCTGTCGTGGTTCGTCGACGATCGCGTTCGCCGGCGCTTGCGCGCGGAGCCGGGCATCGGCGCGGTAGTGCGCGTCGGCGGCGCGGATCGCGAGGTGCGTGTCGCGCTCGATCCGGACCGACTGCTCGCATTGAACGCGACGGCGGCCGACGTCTCGCTGCAAATCCGCCAGCTTCAGCAGGAGGCCTCGGGAGGACGCGCCGCCGTCGGCGGCGCGGAGCAATCCGTACGCACGATCGCGACGGTTGCCTCCGCGCGCGGCATTGCCGCGCTCGATGTGGCGCTCGGCGACGGACGTCGCGTCCGCATCGATCAGATCGCGACGGTTTCGGATACGGTCGCCGAGCGGCGCAGCGCGGCGCTGCTCGACGGCAGGCCCGTCGTTGCGTTCGATATCCTCCGAGCGCGCGGTGCCGGCGAAATCGAGGTCGCCGAGGCCGCGCGCGCCGCGATCGGCGAGCTCGCGCGCGCGCATCCGGAAATCACGTTCAGCGAAGCGGTGAACTATGTCGCTCCGATCGTCGAGAACTACGACGGTTCAATGCTGCTGCTGCTCGAAGGCGCGGTGCTCGCGGTGCTCGTCGTGTTCTGCTTCCTGCGCGACGGCCGCGCGACGCTGATCGCAGCCGTCGCGCTGCCGTTGTCGGCGATACCCACGTTCGCCCTCATGCAGCTCATGGGTTTCTCGCTCAACACGGTATCCCTGCTCTCGTTGTCGATCGTGATCGGCGTGCTGGTCGACGATGCGATCGTCGAGATCGAGAACATCGAACGGCATCGGCTGATGGGGAAGACGCCGTTTCGCGCCGCGGTCGACGCCGCCGACGAAATCGGGCTCGCCGTCATCGCGACCACGTTCACGCTGGTGGCCGTATTCCTGCCGACGTCGCTGATGGACGGCATCGTCGGCAGGTATTTCGTGCAGTTCGGCTGGACTGCGGCCGTCGCCGTGTTCTTCTCGCTCGTCGTCGCCCGCATGATCACGCCGACGATGGCGGCGTATCTGCTCGAGGCGCCGACGGCACGGCGCGGCGAACCGCGCTGGATCGCGCACTATCTGGTCGGCGTGCGCGCCTGCCTGCGGCATCGCGGCGCGACGATGGCGGCCGCAGCGCTGCTGATCGCCGCGGGCCTGGCCGTCGTCGCCGTGTTGCGCGGCGAATTCATGCCGCCGGACGACGCCGATCAGACGCAGGTGAGAATCACGCTGCCGCCGGGTAGCACGCTCGAGGACACGCGCGCGGCGGCCGAACGCGGGCGCCGGATCCTGAGCGGGATTCCGCACCTGGTGTCGGTCTATACGGCGATCGGCGGTTCCGGCGCTTCCGCCGGACCCGACGGGCCCGGGGCGGCCTTGACCGGCGTGACGCATGCCGTCCTCACGGTGAACCTCGCGCCGCGCAGCGACCGCGGCGGGCGCACGCGGCAGGTCGTCGAACGCGAACTGCGCGAACGGCTGCTGCGTTTGCCGGGTGTGCGCGTTCGTGTCGGCATGGACGATGGCAACAGCCGCTACGAGCTCGTGCTGGCTGCCGAAGACGGCGATCGGCTCGCGCAGCATGCGAGCGTGGTCGAGCGCGAGCTCCGCGGCATCTCCGGTATCGGCGCGGTGTCGTCCTCGGCCAGCCTCGTACGGCCCGAACTCGTCATACGTCCGGATTTCGCGCGCGCCGCGGACCTCGGCGTGAACTCGGCGGCGATCGCCGAAACGCTGCGGATCGCGACGGCCGGCGACTACCCCCAGGATCTTCCGAAGTTGAATCTGAGCGAACGTCAGGTTCCGATCGTCGTGAAGCTCGCCGACAGCGGCCGCGCCGACCTCGACACCTTGCGCCGGCTGCCGGTGCCCGGTGCGCGCGGGCCGGTTCCGCTCGGGAGCGTCGCCGATCTGCAGATCCGCAGCGGACCTTCGGAGATCACGCGCTACGACCGTGTCCGCAACGTCACGGTCGCGGCCGAACTCGGCGACCGGCCGCTCGGCGCCATCGAGCATGCCGCCGCCGCGCTGCCGAGCCTGCGCCATCTTCCGTACGGCGTGACGCAGCAGGCGGCCGGCGGCGTGGAAGCGATGGGCGAGCTCGCCGCCGGTTTCGCGCTCGCCATGCTCGCGGGCGTGGTTTGCGTCTACGCGGTCCTCGTGCTGCTGCTGAAAGACTTCGCGCAGCCGCTGACCGTGCTCGTCGCGCCGCTGCTGTCGCTGCCGGGTGCGTTCCTCGCGCTGCTCGTGACCGGATCGAGCCTCTCGATGCCTTCGATGATCGGCCTGATCATGCTCATGGGTGTGTCCACGAAGAACGCGATCCTGCTCGTCGACTACGTCGTCATCGCCCGGCGCGATCACGGCATGAATCGTCGCGACGCGATCGTCGATGCCTGCCGCAAACGCGCGCGGCCTATCGTGATGACGACGATCGCGATGGGCGCGGGGATGCTGCCGATCGCGCTCGGTGCCGGCGCCGATCCGAGTTTCCGCGCGCCCATGGCCATCGTCGTGGTCGGCGGGCTCGTCACGTCGACCGTACTGTGTCTGCTCGTGATCCCGGTGGCCTACAGCCACGTCGATGATGCGGTCGGATGGATGAGGCGGCGGTGGCAGCGCATCGGCTCCGAACGTGGCGAGGCCGTCGCGGAGACCCATCTTCGCGCAGACACGTCCGGTCCGTCGGGCGGCGACCTTTCACGAGAGGCTTGACCACGCGCGGGAGTGGCGATGAACACCTATCTGCTGGCCCTGGCCATGATCGTCGTATGCGCACCGGTTTTCGCCCTGCTGCGCGCGAAGAAGGACCGGTTGCCGCGTTCTGCTTTCGTCGACACCTTGCAGGTGCTGTCGTCGCGGTTCGCGCGGCCGCCCATCCGCGACGCCGGCTATCTCGACGGCATCGCCGTGATCCGCGAACGCTGGACGCAGATCCGCGACGAGGCGCTCGCGTTGCATCGGGCCGGCGAACTCGACGCGACGACGCGGCTCACCTCGATCGGGCATGGCCACTGCGGACTCCGCGCGCTCTGCCGGCGCGGCTGGGGGAAATTCGTCGTGACCTGGCAGGGCGCGTCGCATCGTTGCGCGCGGCGCCTGTGTCCGGAAACGGTCGGATTGCTCGCGCAGGTGCCCGGCATCCGCGCGGCGATGCTCTGCGTGCTGCCGGCCGATACCGAGCTGAGCCTGCCGCCGGACCCTCGGGCACGCACGCTGCGCTATCACCTGGGCCTTGCGACACCGGATTCCGAACGCTGCTTCATCAGCGTCGACGGAACCCGATTACGATGGCGCAACGGGGAAGACTTCGTGTTCGACGAGGCGCTTCCCTATGTCGCAAAGAACGGGACCGACGAACTGCTGCTGATCCTGATCTGCGAGGTCGACTGGCCGGCCGGAATCCTCCGGCGCACGCTCCGGAGCCTATGCTCGGTGTGGCGGGGCGGTTCGCGGCGGAGGAATCTTGCGGTCCCGAAGCGGCAGGCGGCGCGTTCGGATCGTTCGTCATAGGCGCAGGCATCGTGAACAAAGAATCATTGTCCATTCTGATCATCGAAGACAACGCGCAGCTCGCGGCAAACCTCTACGACTATCTCGAGGGGTGCGGGCACAGCCTCGACGCGCGCGACCCATGCCGCCGCCCTGGGCCAGCGCAC
>CAMLSI010000292.1 GCA_946482585.1 uncultured Lysobacteraceae bacterium | reverse complement strand
TCATTCTCGTCCGTCCCGCGGTCGAGGCCGGGGAAAAGCTGGGTTTCCTGCCGGGCGACCTGACGCAGAAGGTCGATCCCTATCTGCGTCCGCTCTACGACGCGCTCTACGAAATGCTCGGCTTCGACAAGGTGGCCAAGCTCATCGAGCGCAACGTCATCGAAATCGCGCCACTGGCCTACATGCGCGGACGCACGCTCAATGATTCGTTCGTGATCCTCGACGAAGCGCAGAACATGACCGTCGAGCAGATGAAGATGTTCCTGACGCGCATTGGCTATGGCTCGGTCGCCGTCGTCACCGGCGACGTGACCCAGATCGACCTGCCGCGGCAGGTGCGCTCGGGCCTGCGCGACGCGATCGAGGTGCTGCGCGAAGTCTCCGGCATCAGCTTCATCTTCTTCACCGCACACGACGTCGTGCGCCATCCGCTCGTGCAGAAGATCGTCCGCGCCTACGAGAAGCACGACGCCGCCAAGAACGACGGGAACACCGCATGAAATATCTGCCGAACATCGCCGTGCTGCTCGCGCTGGTCGCCGGCACGGCACAGGCGCAAGTGTTGAACGGTCCCGAGAGCGTCGAATTCCATGCGCGCTCGGGTCGCATGCTCGTCAGCAACAAGGACGGCGGCGAAATCCTCTGGCGCGCCGCCGACGGCACGCTCGGCACGTTCACCACGGCGCCGACCGCGCCTTACGGCATCGAATTCCTGCACGGCAGCGTGTATGTGCTCGACTCGGGCTTCGTGCGGGGCTACGACGTCAACACCGCGGCGCCGGTGCTGAACCTCGCGATCACCGGTGCCAGCTTCCTCAACGGCATCACTTCCGACGGCGACCATACGCTGTACATCACCGATTTCAGCGCGAAGAAGCTGCTCAAGGTCGACGTCGCCGATCTCGCGAACCCGGTGCAGACGCCGCTGCAGACGCTGACGCCGACGCCAAACGGCGTGGTCTACGACAAGGCGAACCATCGCCTGCTGATCGCGACCTGGGGCGCCGGACGCGTGCTCAGCTACGACATTGCCGCAAACACCGCGCCGACGACGCTGATCACCGCGACCGGTTACAGCAACATCGACGGCATCGCGCTCGACTGCAACGGTCATCTGCACATCGCCGCCTGGAGCTGTCCGGGCGGCGGCGGCTGTCTCGCGCGTTTCGAACCGCCGTTCACGACGTCCTCGCCCGCGACGATCGAGGCGCCGCAGCTGTCGAGCCCGGCCGACATCGACTTCGACGTGCGCAGCGGCGCGATCGGCATTCCCGAATCCGGCGCCGATCGCATAACCCTCGTGCAGCGCTGTGCGCCGGTGCTGTTCGCCGACGATTTCGAGCGCTGATGGGCGTGCTCGTGCACGTCAGCCGCTCGGCCGGCCTGGCCGCCGCCGGCATTCCACGCGCGGACAGCTTCCGGCGCTGGGTCGAAGCCGCGCTCGCAGTCGCGCGGCGGCGCCGCGCGAGCGAACTGTCGCTACGACTCGTCGATGCCGGCGAGGGCCGCGGCTACAACCGCGACTACCGCGGTCGCGACTACGCGACGAACGTGCTGTCGTTTCCTGTCGAGCTGCCGCCCGGCGTGCGCACGCCGCTGCTCGGCGACCTCATCGTCTGCGCGCCCGTCGTCGCACGCGAAGCCGCCGAGCAGGGCAAGCCGCTGCGCGATCACTACGCCCACATGACGGTGCACGGCGTGCTGCATCTGCTCGGCTACGACCACCTCGTCGATGCCGAAGCCGAACGCATGGAAGCGCTCGAGCGCCGCGCGCTCGCGGGACTCGGCATCCGCGATCCCTACGCCTGAATCAGGAGGCCGCATCCGGCAGCGGCGCGGTGCTGCGCGAAAGGCCCGTGTGGCGCACGTCCTTGCCGCGCACGAGATAGATGACCTGCTCGCAGACATTCTTGCAGCGATCGCCGATGCGCTCGAGCGCGCGCGCGCACCAGAGCATTTCGAGCGCCGCCGGCACGCGCTCGGACTCGCGCTGCATCAGCTCGACGAGCAGGCGCGTAAGCTCCTTGTAGAGCACGTCGACCTCGCGGTCGCGGCGCAGCCGTTCGAGCGCGCGCGTTTCGTCCATGCGCGCGAAAGTGTCGAGCGTCCCGCGCAGCTGGTCCCGGACCAGGCTGCCCATCTGCGCGAGCTTGAAACCATAGTGTTCGGCGAATTCCACGCTGCCGAGTTTTTCGGCGATGCGCGCGATGCGTTCGGCTTCGTCGCCGATGCGTTCGAGGTTCGCCACCATGCGCACGACCGCGAGCACGAGCCGTAGATCCGACGCGGCCGGCTGGCGCCGGGCGAGGATCTGGGTGCAGCGCGCGTCGATCTCGAGTTCGGCCGCATTGACCTCGTCCTCGCGCGCGACGACGTGGGCGACCTGGCGCAGATCGCGCGCCGCGAGCGCTTCCAGCGCCGTCGCGAGCTGCGCTTCGACGAGCCCGCCCATGGCCAGCACCTGTTTCGTGAGTGCCGCAAGTTCGCTGTTGAACTGCTGGGAAATGTGCTGGCCTAGATGGAGACGGTCCATTTGTGTATTCGTAGCTATCGGTGGCGTATCTGGACAGGCCGAGGTTACGCCGTGTTGACACGCTGTAAAAGGTGCGATGCGGCAGCGGCACCGGGGCGACGGGAGCTCAACGTCCCTGCGTCTCGCGTATCCGCCCCGTGATGTAGTCTTCGGTCTCGCGCAGGCGCGGGTTGGTGAAAATGCGGTCGGTGGCATCGAATTCCAGCAACCGGCCCGCCTGCAGGAACGCGGTGTAGTCGGCGACGCGCGCCGCCTGCTGCATGTTGTGCGTCACCAGCAGCACGCTGTAGCGCTCGCGGAGCGCGACGACGAGCTCCTCGAAACGCAGGGTCGAGATCGGGTCGAGCATCGACGCCGGCTCGTCCATCAGCAGGACTTCCGGTTCGACCGCGAGCGCGCGCGCGATCACGAGACGCTGCTGCTGGCCGGCCGACAGTTGCAGTGCGCTGTCGCCGAGCCGGTCGCGCACCTCGTTCCAGAGCCCGGCCGCGCGCAATGCCGCCTCGACGCGATCGTCGAGTTCGAGCCGCGAGCGAATGCCGGCCAGACGCAGGCCGAACGCGACGTTCTCGGCGACCGACTGCGGAAACGGATTGGGTTTCTGGAACACCATGCCGACGCGACGGCGCAGATCCGGCAACGCGATCGCGTCCGCGTAGGCGTCGACGCCGAGCACGCGGACTTCGCCGCTGACGCGGCAGCCCGCGATCTCGTCGTTGAGCCGGTTGAAGCAGCGCAGCAGACTCGACTTGCCGCAGCCGGACGGACCGATCAGCGCGGTCACGCGCCCGCGGGGCACCTGCAGGTCGACCCCGGCCAGCGCGCGACGGCCGGCATAGTCGAGGCTCAGGCCGCGCGCTTGGAGCGCGAGCTCGAGCCCTGCCAGCAACTGCGCCGGCATCACATCGACGACGCTCATACGGCGAGCTCCCGCGCACGCTCGCGCAGGCGGTTGCGCACGACGATCGCCGCCGCGTTCAGCCCGACCACGACGACGAGCAGCAACAGCGCAGCCGCGTGCGCCTGCGCCGTGTCGCGCTGCGCGTCACTGCCGGCCAGCGCGAGGTCGTAGACGTTCTGGCCGAGATGCATGAACTGGCGCGACAGATGCAGATACGGAAATTCGTCATCGAGCGGCAGCGCCGGTGCGTATTTCACCGCGCCCACGAGCATCAGCGGAGCGACCTCGCCGGCCGCGCGCGCGACCGCGAGGATCAGCGCGGTCAGCAATGCCGGACGCGCGACCGGCAGCACGACGCGCCACAGGGTTTCCGCGCGCGTGGCGCCGAGCGCGAGCGCGCCCTGTCGCAACGCGTCGGGCACGCGGCCCAATCCCTCCTCGGTCGCGATGACGACGACGGGCAAGGTCAGCAGCGCGAGCGTGAGCGCGGACCAGAGCAGACCGCCGCCGCCCCAGTGCGGCGTCGCCTGCGCGAGCAGCGCATCGAGACCGCCGCCGATGCCGTTGACGAACAGCACCAGGCCGAACAGGCCGTAGATCACCGCTGGCACGCCGGCAAGATTCGCCATGGCCGCGCGCAGGAGGCGTGCGCCGCGGCTGCCGCCCGCGTATTCGTGCAGCCAGAGCGCGAGCAGCACGCCGAGCGGCATCACGAGCACGCTCATCAGCAGCACCAGCGCGACCGTGCCGACCAGCGCAGGAAACACGCCGCCGCCGGCCTGCGGCCCGCCGGCGACGAAACGCCAGCCGCGCTGCAACGCGATGCCGGCCGTATCGATCATCGACAGCCGGTTCGCGGCGACGACATCGGCAAGATCCTCGCGACGCGCGGAAAATCCGCGCGGGGTTTGCGCAAGCAGCACCGCGTGCGCGTCCTGCGCCGACGCAGCATCGCTGCGCAGATGGATTTCCCGGCCGTCGCGCAGACGTACCGTCACCGCGTCGGCGGGCCAGGTCAGCGCGATCAGATCGCTGCGCCGGATGCGGCGATAGTCGGCGCCGCGCCGCTGCCACTCGCTGCCGCGGACGATGAGCTCGCGCTCGTCCTGTTCGATCACGGCAGCGAGCAGCGTCTGTTCCGCATCGCCGCTGCGCCAGCGCAGTTCCGCCACCGGCGCCGGCACGAACGCCTGTGCGGTCTGCCGCAACAGCACGAAGAGGATGGCCGCGAGCGCGAGCAGGCTCAGGCCGACTGCGCCGGCGGCGAGCCAAAGTCCCGGATCGCTGCGCCGGAAAGCGCCGCGTGCAACCGCCGCGGTCGCCATGCTAGAGCCCCGCCAACCGGCGGCGCAGACGGCCGCGCACGTGTTCGGCGACAGCGTTGAACAGCAGGCACAGACCGAACAGCAACAGCGCCGACAACAGGAGCAGACCGTAGTGCGTACCGCCGGGCGCCGCTTCGGGTGCTTCGAGCACCAGGTTGGCGGCGATCGAGCGCAGCCCTGTCAGCGGCGACGCATCGAGCAGCGGGGTGTTGCCGCTGGCCATCAGCACGATCATGGTTTCGCCGAGCGCGCGGCTGAAGCCGAGCAGCAAGGCCGCGGCGATGCCGGGCGCGGCGATCGGCAACAGCAGGCGCCACAGTGCCTGCCAGCGCGTCGCACCGAGCGCCTGGGCGCCGAGCGCGTATTCGGCGGGCACCGCGAACAACGCGTCCTCGGACAGCGTGAACACGGTCGGCATCACGGCGAGTCCAAGCATGAGGCCGACGACGAGGGCGTTCCACGGTGTCTGCGGCTGCGCGAATGCCGCGACGGCGGTGCCCGCGAACGCGCTGCCGGCGGCCAATGCGCCTCCGGCGAGCAGCACGAGCAGGGGCAGCGACAGCCAGACTTCCGCGCCGGTCGCGGCACGCTGCCAGCGCAGCGGCGCCGCGTATCGCCACAGCGCGCCGGTGGCGGCGAGCGCGGGCGCGAGCGTCGCGACGAAGATCGCGAGCGCGATCACGTGCCGGGCGAGCCACGGCGCCAGCAGCAGCGCGGCAACGAGACCGAGCACGACCGCAGGGACGGCTTCGAACAATTCGAACAGCGGCTTCAGCAACCGGCGCCAGCCCGGCGGCGCGAAGCGCGCGCACCAGATCGCTGCGCCCAGCCCGAGCGGAATCGCCACAACCAGCGCGCAGAACGCGGCCTTGACGCTGCCTGCGAGCAGCGGCAGCAAGGTTTCGCTCCAGCCCGGGGCGACCCGCGCCGATGCGAGCAGGAACAGCGGCATCGCCACCGCGAGCGCGGCGAGCATCGCCGCCGCGACGCCGAGGCCGCCGCGCAGCCAGCGTTCGCGACGCGCGCGCGACGCCGCGCGCTGCGCAAAGCGCGCAGCCAGCGGCGTGGCGAGCGACGGAGAAGCCGGAACGGGCATGAGCGCACGCTAGGAGTTGAATATGACAGTCATGTTACAGCCCGCCACGTGTCATGGCGGCGTCACGCCGCGGCAATCGGCACGCCATCCGCGCTTCGCACCCTGACGGGGTGATTCGGGAGTTCCTCGAGCGGAGGTTTCGGATGCTCGCGCGCGGGCGGACCGGAGCGGCACAGCGAAAGCACGGCGACACGGTGCAATGACGCCGCACGCCGGAAAGCGCCGGAATCGAGCGACGAACCCGCGGATCGCCACACCACTACAAAGGGCGGCTGCGCCGTGCCCGACGTTGCGACGGGACCGGGCGGCGTCCGGAGCCGGCGCCATGCGCATCGCGATCGTGACCGAAACCTATCCGCCCGAAATCAACGGCGTCGCGCTGACCGTGCAGTCGCTGGCGCACGGGCTGCGCGGCCGCGGCCATACGGTCCAGCTGATCCGTCCTCGCCAGCCCGCCGGCAGCGAAACCGGCGAGCCGGCCGCCGACGATATCCAGGTCGGCGGTGCCGCGATCCCGCGCTATCCGGGCCTGCGCTTCGGCTGGCCCGCGCGCCGTCGGCTCGAACGGCTCTGGCGCGCGCAGCGTCCCGACGCGATCTACGTCGCGACCGAAGGCCCGCTCGGCCACTCGGCGCTGCGGGCCGCGCGGCGCCTCGGCATCGCCGCGAGCACCGGCTTCCACACGCGCTTCGACGACTTCGCGCGCTTCTATGGGGTCGGCTGGCTGACGCCGGTCGTGTTCGCGTGGCTGCGTCATTTCCATGCCCATTCCGCCGCGACACTCGTGCCGACGCAGGAGCTCGCCGATTTCCTTCACGAGCGCGGCTTCGGCGCCGTGCGTCTGCTGCGCCGAGCGGTCGACACGCAGCTGTTCGATCCGGCACGCCGCCGCGAGGCGCTGCGCCTGTCCTGGGGACTCACCGACGATGAACTCGCCGTGGTCTATGTCGGCCGCATCGCGCCGGAGAAGAATCTCGAGCTCAACGTGCGCG
>CAMLSI010000291.1 GCA_946482585.1 uncultured Lysobacteraceae bacterium | reverse complement strand
CCAGTGCGCATGACTGGGGTCGACGTCTGCAGGCGTTGGGACATACGCCCAAACTTATGGCGCCGCACTTGGTCAAGCCCTACGTCCAGGGACAAAAGAACGATCGCAATGACGCGGCAGGAATCTGCGAGGCGATGACGCGTCCGACCATGCGCTTCGTGCCGGTCAAGACGATCGATCAGCAGGATAGCCAGGCAACCCTGCGTATTCGTAGTGAACGGGTGGCACATCGCACGGCGTTGATCAATCAGATCCGCGGGCTGCTTGCCGAATACGGCCTGATCGCCCCCCAAGGTGCCGGTGCCGTTCGGCGCGCCATCCCATGTCTTCTAGAAGATGCCAATAATGGATTAAGCGGCGTGTTCCGCCGACTGCTCATCGGCCTGTATGACGACCTTGTCGCTCTCGATACCCGCATCGACGAGCTCGACCAGGAAGTACAGCGTCAGGTCAAGAACAATCCGGCAATGACCCGGCTACGCACCATTCCGGGGGTCGGCGCCATCACCGCCGCCGCCATCGTGGCCAGCGTTGGGGATGCGCGTCAGTTCAAGAATGGTCGTCAGATGGCCGCGTTCCTCGGACTTACCCCTCGCCAACATTCCAGTGGTGGAAAAACCCGCCTACTCGGCATGCATAAGCGGGGTGACAGCTATCTGAGAGGTCTGTTGGTGCACGGTGCGCGCAGTGTGCAGCGAACCGCCGCCAACAAAGATGATCGCTGCAGCCGCTGGTTGAACGCTTTGGGAGACCGGCGACATCGCAATATCGCTACCGTCGCTCAGGCCAACAAGACGGTGCGTATCGCCTGGGCATTGCTACGTCGCAACGAAACCTATCGCGATGCTTTACCCGTCGCGTCCTGCACGGCATGACTTGATTTCAACCGCCCACCCGCAACGAAGTACTTCTTCACGATTGCCAAGCCGAGTTGATTGGTGAACGGGTAAGACCAGCGCAGGAAGAGCCTGAGTAGCGTGTCGGACTTCGAGTCCGTGACCACAATGAGGCACTTGCGCGCGAATCATCCATCATAGCCAGAGCTTCTGCTCACCCGTAGGCCGGATATACATCTGCAGTCGGTTCGTTCACCGAAAAACCACGCTTGCATACCGGGAGGAGTCCATATACACGCTACCCCGCGCGCAGTGCGTAGAACTCCGCGACGAATTCCTCGAGCCGCCGTTCCGCGATCGCCGTGCGCAGGCCGGCCATGAGTTCTTGGTAGTGATACAGGTTGTGGATCGTCGCGAGCTGAGACGCGAGGATTTCGTTGCATTTGTCGAGATGCCGCAGGTAGGCGCGGCTGAATCCCGAGGCGCAGGTGTAGCAGCCGCAGGCTTCGTCGATCGGCCGCTTGTCGCGCGCGTATTGCGCGTTGCGCAGCCGCAGCACGCCGTGACGCGTGAACAGGTGCGCGTTGCGCGCGTTGCGCGTCGGCATCACGCAGTCGAACATGTCGATGCCGCGACGCACCGCTTCGACGATGTCTTCGGGCCGGCCGACGCCCATGAGGTAGCGCGGCTTGTCCGCCGGCAACAGCGGCACCGTCGCTTCGAGCGTGTGGTTGCGTTCGGCTTCGGGTTCGCCCACGGCGAGGCCGCCGACCGCGTAGCCGTCGAAGCCGATCTGCTGCAGGCCGGCCGCGGAACGCGCGCGCAGCGCCGGATAGACACCGCCCTGCACGATGCCGAACAACGCGTTCGGATTGCCTTCGTGCGCGCGGCGCGACCGTTCGGCCCAGCGCAGCGACAGCTCCATCGAATCGGACGCCTGCTTCTCCGTGGCCGGATACGGCGTGCATTCGTCGAAGATCATCACGATGTCGGAATTCAGCACGCGCTGGATGCGCATCGATTCCTCGGGGCTCAGGAACACTTTCGATCCGTCGATCGGCGACGCGAACGTGACGCCCTGCTCGGTGATCTTGCGCTTGTGCGCGAGCGAGAACACCTGGAAGCCGCCCGAGTCGGTCAGTATGGGTTTGTCCCAGCCGATGAAATCGTGCAGCCCGCCGAAATCGCCGATGACGTCGAGGCCCGGGCGCAGGAAGAGGTGAAACGTGTTGCCGAGAATGATCTCCGCGCCGATGGCCTTGATGTCGCGCGGCAGCATCGCCTTGACCGAGCCGTAGGTGCCGACCGGCATGAAGGCCGGTGTTTCGATCGTGCCGCGCGGGAACGTGATTTGCCCACGCCGCGCGGCGCCGTCGGTCTGGCTGATGTCGAATTTCATGATTCTGTCTCTGCGGCATGCGCCGCTGTCGTGATGACGCGGCGCCGATGGAATGCCGCCGCCCTCGGATTCCCGTCGCTCAGCGCGCCGGCGGCCAGATCAGCATCGCATCGCCGTAGGAGAAGAAGCGATAGCCGCCGCCGACCGCGTGCCGATACGCGGCGAGCACGCGCTCGCGCCCGGCGAAGGCCGACACGAGCATGAGCAGCGTGGACTCGGGCAGATGGAAATTGGTGACCAGACCGTCGACGCTCGTGATGCGATAACCCGGGAAGATGAAGATCTGCGTCTCGCCGGCGAACGGCAGCACTTCGCCGTCGCGACTCGCGCTTTCTAGCGCGCGCACGACCGTCGTGCCGACCGCGACGACGCGACCGCCGGCCGCGCGCGCGCGGCGCATCTTGTCGATGAGTTCCGCGCCGACGTTGAGCCATTCGCGATGCATGACGTGGTCGCGCACTTCTTCGCTGCGAATGGGCTGGAACGTACCGGCGCCGACGTGCAGCGTGACGTGGCCGAATTCGACGCCGCGCGCGGCGAGCGCGTCGAGTAGCGGCTGATCGAAATGCAGGCCCGCGGTCGGCGCGGCCACGGCGCCGGGGCTGCGTGCGAACACCGTCTGATAGCGCTCGGCATCGACCTCGTCGGCTTCGCGCACGATGTACGGCGGCAGCGGCATGCGACCGAGCCGCAGCAGCAGCTTCTCGAGCGGTTCGGTGATGTGGAAGCGCAGATCGAAGAACGGGCCGTCCCGACCGATGACTTCGACCTCGCTGCCGTCGGCCAGCACGATGCGGCCGCCGGGCTTCGGTTTCTTCGACACGCCGAGCTGGGCGCGCGCCTCGTAGGTGCCGGTGACGCGTTCGATCAGGATCTCGACGGCGCCGCCCGAGGTCTTGTGGCCGAACAGCCGCGCGGGCAGCACGCGCGTGTCGTTGAAGACGAGCAGATCGCCGGGACGCAGGCGATCGGCGAGGTCGCAGAAGTCGCGGTCGGTCAGGGTGTCCGACGCGGCATCGAGTTCGAGCAGGCGGCTCGCCGAGCGCTGCGCCAACGGTTCCTGCGCGATGAGCTCCGGCGGAAGGTCGAAATGAAAATCAGATTTTTTCACTTTTTATACCGTGATGTGCCGGATTCACGGTCCGGCCAACCGGCGATTATCCGCTATCGGGCCGGTTTCGTCCTGCGCCGGCGCCAGATCACGATGCCGGCGATCAGCACGGCGAGGCCGGCTGCTGCGAACGGTGCCGCGCGGCGCAGCGCCTGTCTGGCCCAGCGGATGCGCTCGAACTGCAGGCGCTTGGCCGCGCCGGCGAAGTCCGGCGCCGGGCAGTCGTGCCCGAAATTTCCGGCCCAGGCCACGTACGGTCCTTCGGCGACATAGCGGCCGTAGTAGCGTCGTGCCGCGGGAACATCGCGATTCACGAGCCAGCCGGTCGCGCTGCAGAGCAGTGCGGCGAACGCCTGCGAACGTGCCGGCACGAGATCGGCGGCCTGGTTCGCGAGATCCGCTGCGACGTAGCGGTAATGGAAACGCTGCGACGGTTGCGGCGCGCTCGCCGCGGTCCGTTGCGCTTCGTCGGCGCCGACGAGCTTCTTGTCCTGCGTGTCGAGCGCGAATTCGCCGATCTCGTACATGCCGCCGTAAGTGGCCGCATCGGGCGCGAGTTCGAAACCGAGAATTTCCAGGCCCGATTCGCGCGCGAGCCGCGCAGCACGAAACAGCGTTTCGGCACGCTCGATGCGTCCCTGGCGCGGCGCATCCAGACGCGCCTTGGCATACGCCGCCGCGGTCTCGCGCAATTCGGCCGGGAAATACGCGACCGCATCGTCGTAGCGTCCGGCGCGCAGCAGTCGGCGGCCGAGCAGCGCACGCAGCTGCGCGGCGGGCTGCGCCGGCGTGAAACCTTCATCGTTCCGCACGGGCGGCGCGGCCGGTGCCGGCACGTGGGCATCGACGAACTGCTTGAGTTCGTCGACACCGAGCACGCGTTCGGCGACGTGCGCCTCGTCGATCCAGTACTGGCTGCCGCCCGCATGGAACAGCGCGAGCGCCTCGACGTAGTCGCCGCGCGCCAGCGCGAGAATGCCGCGCTCGCCGTCGATGCGGCAGGCCGGCTTGAACCCGTCGAAGAAAAACCGTTCGCGCGGATTCGAGCCCCAGTCCTCGTCGCGCGGAAACGCACGCGCGGCCTGCGCATAGGCTTCCGCGGCCGCCTTGTCGTCGCCGGCACGCAGCGCGAGCTTCGCACGGACCCAGTGAGCGAGCGCGCTGTCGCTGCGCGGCGCGAGCTTGCCCGCGAGTTCGAAACGACCGCTGCGGTACGCGGCCGCGGCGACACGGTCGACACCGGCGAGTTTCCCCGGGTCGGCCGCTTCGACCGCGGCGTAGTAGCGCTGCAACCGCTCGGACGGCACGGGTTCGCCGTCGTCGTAGCCTTCGAGCTCGCCCGTACGCGTGTAGACATAGCTCGCGAGCAACTGCTGCAGCAGCGGATCGGCCAGTGCCGCCGTCAGTCGCGCGTCGTCGGCGAACAGCTCGCGTGCCGTGAACAGCAGCGAGGCGCGCCCCGACGCGGAGCCCTGTGCGGCCTGCTCCGCATACAGCTTCACCGCTGCGGCGGTATCGCCGCGCTGGCGGTGGATCGCCGCTTCCTCGCCGTAACTGGCGACGGCGAGCCCGAGCGGATCGGCCGCACCGCCGGCCACCGCCGCGCGCACGGCCTGGAAATCTTTCGCGGCCGCATCGGCCGCGGCCGTAATCTGCGCCTCGTCGATGCCGGCGCCGCCGCCAGCCGCGGTCAGGTTCAACCGCCCGAGCATGTAGCGCGCCCAGAGTCCGCGTGTGCGCTGCTGGTCCGCCGGCAACGCGAGCACGGCCTCGAAGCGCGCGCGCGCCGCATCGCTCTCGCCCGCGTGGAACGCGCGTGCGCCAGCGAGGTACAACCGCACCTCGTCGCTGAACCCTTCGCCCGCGGCCCAGGCCTGCGCGTCGTCGGCGGCGACACGCACCGCTTCGGCACGCGTGTAGCCGTCGTCGCCGAGTTCCTTCTTCTCGATCTCGGCGCGCGCTTCGCCCGGCGCGGCCCAGACGTTCTCGTTCGGCGTGAAGGCATTCGCGGGCTTCGTCGCGAGCCGAGACGCCTCGAAATCGAACGTGCCTTCGACGAGGTCGTAGACGCTCGCGTGGCGGTCGGTCAGGAGGTCGGGCGGAAAATCCGGGCCGCAGGCGGTGGCCGGCCCGGCGACGAGCGCGAAGGCGACCCAGGCCGCGTGCAGTCCTGTCGCGATCGTCGATCGCGCCGCACGGCGAAGTCCGTTTGCCGAAGCCTCATTCATGTCTGCATTCCCATTGCCGGCGTGATCGCTGCGCAATCTGCCACAACGCAGGGCGGCACCGGAATCGGCGCGGTCGATCGCGTCAGAGCCAGCCCTTCTGCCGCGCGAGACGATAGGCCTCGATGCGGTTGCCGACGCCGAGCTTGCCGATCGCTTCGGACAGATAGTTGCGCACGGTCCCCTGCGACAGGTGCAACTGCGCCGCGACTTCGCCGGCCGACATGCCTTCGCCGGCGAGACGCAGCACCTGGCGTTCGCGATCGTTGAGCGGATCGGCTTCGCTCCAGGCGTCGAGCGCGAGCTGCGGGTCGACGACACGGCCGCCGCGATGCACCTTGCGCAAGGCATCGGCCAGTTGTTCCGCGGGCGCGTCCTTGAGCAGATAGCCGACGACGCCGGCTTCGAGCGCGCGGCGCAGATAACCCGGCCGCGCAAACGTCGTCACGATGACGACCTTGCTCGCCACGCCGCGCTCGCGCACGCGCTGGGCGAGCTCCAGACCCGTCAGGCCCGGCATTTCGATATCGGTGACGATGACGTCGGGCGCGTGCTGCTCGACGAGGCGCCAGGCTTCCTGGCCGTCGGCGGCGCTCGCGACGACGTCCATGTCCGGCTCCAGGCGCAGCAGCGCCGACAGCGCGCCACGCACCATGGCCTGGTCTTCGGCCAGCAACACTCGGATCATGGGCACTCGTTTCCCGGTCGGTCGATGCGCCGCAGGTTAGCGGCGCATCCGATCGGGCTCAATGCGCACGCACCGCGTCGAGCTCGGCGCCCGCCGCAGGCGCGGCGCGTGGCACGCGTACGGTCAGGCGCGTACCCTGGCTGCGCACCGAATCGATGCGCAATTCGGCGCCGAGCAGACAGAGCCGTTCGCGCATGCCGGTTAGACCGTTGCCCGGCACGATGTCGCCGCCGCGGCCGTTGTCGCGCACTTCGAGCAGCAGGTCGTTGCCGTCCTGGCTCAGCCGCACGCTCGCCCGCGTCGCCTTCGAATGGCGATGGATGTTCGTGACAGCTTCGCGCACGACGAGCGCGAGACAGGTTTCGATCTCGGGCGGCGGCGGCACGCGGCCGAGGTCGTACTGGAACACGATGCCGCCCGACTCGAGCAGCAGCTTGGCCGACGCGGTTTCCGCAGCGAGGCCAGCGGCACGGATGCCGGTCACGGCGCGACGCACCTGCCCCAGCGCGTCCCGCGCGACGCGCTCGACCTCACGTACCTCCTGCCGTGCCGCGTGCGGATCGCGTTCCCAGAGGCGATTCGCGAGCTCCGACTTCAACGTGATCAGCGACAGCGTGTGGCCGAGCAGAT
>CAMLSI010000290.1 GCA_946482585.1 uncultured Lysobacteraceae bacterium | reverse complement strand
CGGCGTCGCGGCAAGCTCGACGACGCCCGCGCGCACCAGGAGACCGCACTGGCGCTGCGGCGCAGCCAGAACGACCGCGTCGGTGAAGCTCAGGTGCTCATGAACCTCGGCACGGTGCATCGCGACCTCGGCGATTTCGCGCGCGCGCTCGAACTGCAGATCGCCGCGCTGGAGTTACGCCGCTCCATCGGCAGCAGCGAGAAGCTCGACCTGTCCTATCGCAACATCGCCCTGCTCTACCGCGAGATCGAGGACACCGAGCAGGCCAAGCTGAACTTCGAAGCCGCGCTCGAATCGTCGCGGCGCAATCTCGATCCGCAGTCGCTGGCCGGCGCGCTGGGCAGCTACGCGAGTTTCAGCAACGACATCGGCGACGCCGCCGCAGCGCTGACCATGGCGCAGCAGGCGCGCGCGATCGACGCGAGCATCGGCAACCGGCCCTACATCGGTCTCGAGGACGTCGAGATCGGCCGCGCGCTGATCCGCCTCGACCGCGACGACGAAGCCGCCGCCGTGCTCCAGGACGCGCTCGACATCGGCCGCGACCTCGCGCACCGCGAGATCACCGGCAATGCGCTGCTGCACCTGGGCCGCATCGCGCTGCGCGCCGGCAACGAAGCGCTCGCGACCGAGCGCCTCGACGAGGCGATACGGATTCTCAGCGCAGCCGGCCTCAAGTCGGCGCTCAGCGAAGCGTATGCCGCGCGCGAAGACATCGCGATCGCGAGCGGCCAGCTCGCCGCCGCGATCACATTCGCGCACCGCCGCGCGGCCCTGCGCGAGGAACTGCTCGGCACGCGTTCCGGACGCCAGCTCGCCGCGCTGAAATCGCGCTACGAACGCGCCGACGCGGAGCAGCGCATCCGTCTGCTGAGTCTCAACAACGAAGTGCAGAGCCTGCGTCTCGGACAGCAGGCGCTGCTGCGCAACATCGGCGCGGGCGTCGCGGCCACCCTCGGCGTGCTGCTGCTCCTGCTGCTGCGCCGCTACCACACGACCCGGCGGCTCAATCGCGCGCTGCAGCAGAAGAACGCCGAGATCAGCGCGCACGAAGCGCGCCTCGAAGCCGCCAACGCGAAGCTGTCGACGCACGCGGCCGAGCTGTACCAGGCCGCCATCACCGACCCGCTGACGGGTGCCTACAACCGCGGCCACGTGCTGCGGCAACTGGACGAACACCTGCGCCACGCGCAGAGCGCACAGCAGGAACTGTCGGTGCTGCTGATCGACTTCGATCACTTCAAGTCGATCAACGACGAACACGGCCATCAGTTCGGCGACCGCGTGCTCGCAAGCGGCATCCAGGTCGTGCGCCAGTGGCTGGAACCCGGCGACCTGGTGGGCCGCTACGGCGGCGAGGAATTCGTCGTCGTCATGCCGGGTCGCGACGTGAACGCCGCCGCCACGATCGCCGAACGCCTGCGCGACAAAGTCGCCCAGAGCCTCGCGAACCTGGGCGGCATCCGCCGCCTGCCGACCATCAGCATCGGCCTCGCCAGCCTGCGCGATTGCGGCGCCGGCACGCTCGAGGAGCTGCTCGGCGCCGCCGACATCGCGGTCTATCGCGCGAAGGCGCAGGGACGCAATCGCGTCGTGCCCTACGCCGCGTGAAGCAGGCTGCCGACGCTCCGGAGACGCGAACCCGCCGATAGCGCGTCGCGACTTCGTGCCGCTGCGCAATGCTCTATGCTCTGCGCCAGTCCTGGCTGCCAGTCTCCAACGATTCCCATGGGTCAGATCCTCAGCATTCCGACGCCGGGCCTGCACTGCATTTCGGCGTATCGCGCCGATCCCGCCGGCGCGCCCCGCGGCGGCATCGTCGTCGTGCAGGAAATCTTCGGCGTCAACGCACACATTCGTAGCGTCGTGGACAGTTATGCGCAAGCCGGCTATGTCGCGATCGCGCCGGCGCTGTTCGACCATGTCGAGAGCGGTGTCGAACTCGACTACGACGAGGCCGGCGTCGCGCGCGGACGCGCGCTGGCCGCCGAAGTCGGCTTCGATCGCGCGGTCGAGGCCGTCGCCAGCGCGGCGCAGGCGATCGCATCGTCCGGGCGCATAGGCGTGGTCGGCTACTGCTGGGGCGGCACCGTCGCCTTTCTCTGCGCGACACGGCTCGCCCTGCCGGCGACGGTCTACTACGGTGGCCGCAGCGTGCCGTTTCTCGACGAGCGCGCGCAGGCGCCGCTGCTGTTCCACTTCGGCGAGCGCGACCCGATCATTCCGCCCGACCACGTCGCGTTGCATCGCGCGAAGCAGCCGCAGGCGCAGATCCACGTCTACCCCGCCGGGCACGGTTTCAACTGCGACCAGCGCGCCGACTACGACCCGGCCTCGGCTGCGCTCGCGCGCGAGCGCAGCCTCGCGTTCTTCGCCCGCACGCTCGGAGCCGACGCATGAACGCCGACGTCCCGTTCGCACTCGACCCGCGCCTGGCCGCCGACTGCCACGTCGTCGGCGAACTCGAGCTCTCGCGCGTGCTGCTCATGAACGACCTGCGCTTTCCGTGGCTGATTCTCGTGCCGCGCCTCGCCGGGCTGCGCGAGCTCGTGGAACTCTCGCGCGACCAGCAGCACCTGCTGCTCGACGAGATCAACCGCGTCGCCCACGTGCTCCACGCGATCGTGCATCCCGACAAAATGAACATTGCGACGCTGGGCAACGTCGTGAGCCAGTTCCACGTGCACGTGATCGCGCGCCATGTCGCCGACGCCGCGTGGCCCAAGCCGATCTGGGGCGTCGGCGAACGCATACCCTACGATGCCGAGGAAAGCACGCGCGTACTGGAACTGCTGCGCGCCGGACTCGCCGTCTCGCACGACGCGTGAACGCGCCGCGCGCCATCGAGGAGCTCGGCGACAGCGCGTTGCTGCTGCAGTTCGGCGACACCATCGATGCGGCGGTGAACGCGCGCGTGCATGCGGCCGCCCGCGCGGTGGCCGCCCTCGCGCTGCCCGGCATCGTCGAGCTCGTGCCGGGTTATGCCAGTCTCGCCGTCGTGTTCGATGCGGCCGCCTGGCAAGGCGACGACGCAACGCCGGCACAGCGCTGCGCCGGCGCGTTGCGCGGCGCGTTCGGCACCGCGCCCGAGAGGACCGGCGACGACGCGGCCGTCGTCGAGATTCCGGTCTGCTACGGCGGCGAATTCGGCCCCGATCTCGACGAAGCGGCCGCGCGCAGCGGACTGACGCCGCAGGCGTTCGCCGCACGGCACGCAGCCGGCGACTACCACGTCGCGATGCTCGGATTCGCCGCAGGCTTTCCGTATCTGCTCGGCCTCGATCCCGCGTTGCAGCAGCCGCGCCGCGCGAATCCGCGCGTGCGCGTCGCGGCGGGCTCGATCGCGATCGGCGGCGCGCAGACCGGCGTCTATCCGCGCGAACTGCCGGGCGGCTGGAATCTCATCGGCCGCACGCCGCTCGCGCTGTTCGACGCGCACGCCGCACCGCCGAACCGGCTCGCCGCCGGCCAGCGCGTGCGCTTCGTCGCGATCGATGCCGACGCGTTCGCGGCGGCATCGCGCTGACCGCATGCTCCGCGTTCTCCGCGCCGGGCTGCTCAGCAGCGTGCAGGACCTCGGCCGCCGTGGCCACGCGGCGATCGGCGTCGGCACCGCCGGCGCGATGGATCCGGTCTTGCTGCGCATCGCGAACTGGCTGGTCGGCAACCGCGGGGACGAGGCTGCGCTCGAATGCACGCTGCTCGGTCCGCGACTGCGCTTCGATGTCGCGAGCGTGGTCGCTTGGTGCGGCGCCGATGCAACTGCGACGCTCGACGGCGAAGCATTCCCGACCTGGCGCCCGGTGCCGGTTCCCGTCGGCGGCATGCTCGATATCGGCGCGCTGCATCGCGGCGCGCGCGGCTATCTCGCCGTGGCGGGCGGCATCGAGGTCGAATCTGTGCTCGGCAGCCGCAGCGTCGATCTCAACGCGGGGCTCGGTCCCTGCGAAGGACGCGCGCTGCAGGCCGGCGATGCGCTGCCGATCATGAGCCCCGGTGCGCGTGTGAAGCGCGCGCCGGCCTGGTCGGTCGCGCCGGTGAACTGGTTCGATCCCGCGCCGCTGCGCGTACTGCGGGTGCTGCGCGGCAGCCACTACGCGGCGCTCGCCGCGGATGCGCGGGCCGCGCTGACCGGCGAACGGTTTCGCATCGCGTCCGATTCGAATCGGGTCGGCATCCGCCTCACCGGGCCGGTGCTCGCGCTGCACGAGCCGCTGGAACTGGTTTCGGCGGCCGTGACACACGGAACGCTGCAGTTGCCGCCGTCGGGCCAGCCCATCATGCTCGCGGCCGAGCATCCGACCACCGGCGGCTATCCGCGCATCGCGCATCTGATCGATGCGGACCGGTCGGCGCTCGCGCAATGCCGTCCCGGCGACCACGTGCTGTTGCGGCTGATCGATTCCGACGAAGCCGAACGCGTGCGACGCCGGCGCGCCGATGCGCTCGCGCGGCTCGAAAACACGGTGCGACAACGAAGGCAGGAAAGCGGATGCGACGTATCGATCTGAACTGCGACCTCGGCGAATCCTACGGCGCCTGGACCATGGGCCAGGACGAACAGGTGCTCGCGCACGTGAGCTCGGCGAACATCGCCTGCGGATTCCACGCGGGCGATCCGGACACCATGCGCCGCACCGTGCAACTCGCCGCGGCGCGCGGCGTCGCGATCGGCGCGCACCCGTCGCTGCCCGACCTGCAGGGCTTCGGCCGCCGCGAGATGGCGGTCAGCAAGGACGAGGCGTACGCGCTGGCGCTGTATCAAATTGGCGCATTGTCCGCTTTTGCAAAAAGCGCAGGATCGCGACTGCACCACGTCAAGCCGCACGGCGCGCTGTACAACATGGCCGCGCGCGACGCGGCGCTGGCCGCGGCGATCGCCGCGGCCGTGGCCGATTTCGACCGCGATCTGATCCTGGTCGGACTCGCCGGCGGCGCACTGCTCGAGGCGGGCCGCGCCGCCGGCCTCGCCGTCGCGGCGGAAGCATTCTGCGATCGTCGCTACCGCACCGACGGCAGCCTGACGCCGCGACGCGAAACGGGCGCCGTGATCCACGACCTCGATGCCGCCGTCGCGCAAGGGCTGTCCATCGCGCTGCACGGCGCCGCGATCGCGGGCGACGGCAGTCGCGTCGCCATCGCCGCGGACACGCTCTGCATCCACGGCGACAAGCCCGACGCGGCCGCGTTCGCGCAGCGGCTGCGCGCAGCACTCGCCGAAGCCGGCGTGCAAGTCCGCGCGCTCGGAGCCGCCGCATGAACTACTGGCCTTTGCTCGGCGTCGCTGCGGTCGTCGCCGGTTTCGCGCTGCGCCTGAATCCCATGCTGGTCGTGGTATCGGCCGGTTTCGTCAGCGGCTTCGCCGCGGGCATGCCGCTGCCGGACCAGCTCGCGCTGCTCGGCAAATCCTTCGTGTCGACACGCGCGCCGCTGCTGATCGTGCTCACGCTGCCGGTCGTGGGTCTGCTCGAACACGCCGGTCTGCGCGAACACGCACAACGCTGGATCGCCGGGCTCTACTACATGAGCCTGTCGCTGCTGCTGATCTGCTACATGGCGCTGCGGCAGATCCTCGGGGCATTGGGGCTGACTTCGATCGGCGGTCACGCGCAGACGGTGCGTCCGCTGATCGCGCCGATGGCCGAGGCGTCGGCGCGCAAGGCGGCCCCGGCACTCGATGAGGAGCAGCGCGAAAAGACCCGCGCGCTGGCGGCCGCGACCGACAACGTCGGCCTGTTCTTCGGCGAAGACATCTTCATCGCGTTCGGCGCGGTGCTGCTGATCCAGACGTTCTACGCCGCCAACGACATTCATCTCGAACCGTTGGCGATCGCGCTCTGGGCCATACCGACGGCGATCGCCGCGTTCCTGATCCACGCGGTGCGCATCGTCGTGTTCCAGTACGGACTCCGGCGCAGCGCGGAGACGCGGCCATGATCGCGCTCGCCTACGTCTGGTGGCTCGCCGCGCTCGTGCTCGCGGCCGCGGCGTACTTCGATCTGCGTGCGCGGCGCTGGAGCAATGCGCTGTTCTGGACGCTGATCGCCGCGGTCTTCGCCGGCGGCGACGCGATACTGGCCGCGGACAAGGCCGGCAATCGCCTGCCGACGCAACTGGCCGGCGTCGCCGTCGTCGTGATGGCGCTGCTCGCCGGCACCGGACTCATGCGCCGCGCCGCGTCCGGCGATGCCGATACGGCCGCACGCGAAGCCTCGGCGCAACGACTGGGTCATGCGTTGTTCGGTCCAGCGCTCATGATTCCACTCGTGACGACGGTGCTGTTCCTGCTCGCACCGTATCTGGTCGCCGGCGGCTGGCGCCTGTTTCCGGCCGGCAACGCGACCGTGCCCGCGCTCGCGCTGGGCTGCCTTTCCGCCGCGCTGTTCGCGCTGTACGTCACACGCTCGCGCCCGCCGCAGGCCTTGCGCGAATCCAGCCGCCTGCTCGACCAGCTCAGCTGGGCCGTGGTACTTCCGATGCTGCTCGCCGCACTCGGCGGCGTGTTCGAAAGCACCGGCGTCGGCAGTGCCGTCGCCTCACTGATCGGCCAGGTGATCGCGACCGACAGCCGCCTCGCCTGCACGGTCGCCTATGGCCTGGGCATGATCGTGTTCACGATGATCATGGGCAACGCCTTCGCGGCGTTTCCGGTCATCACCGGCGGCATCGGACTGCCGCTCCTGATCCGCCAGCATGGCGCCGATCCGGCCGTCGTCGGCGCACTGGGCATGCTGACCGGCTATTGCGGCACCCTGCTCACGCCGATGGCCGCCAACTTCAACGTCGTCCCGGCCGTGCTGTTGGAACTCAGGAGCAACTACGGCGTGATCCGCATGCAGGCCGCGACCGCGCTGCTGCTCGCGGCGACGAACATCACGCTCATGTACGTTCTC
>CAMLSI010000289.1 GCA_946482585.1 uncultured Lysobacteraceae bacterium | reverse complement strand
CGCCGGCAGTCGCGCCGCGCCCCCGGACGCCCGGCGTGCTGCCGTGGCTGGCCGCCGTCGCGGTGCTGGCCGGACTGGCCGTATCGTGGCTGCTCGTCGCCGGCCCGGCTGCCGCGGGCCGACGCATCGCCCTCGTGCCGCTCGACGATCCCGGTGCCGGCGCCGCCACGCGCTGGCCCGCGACGGTGCTGCAGAGCTGGCTCGAATGGCAGTTGTCGATGACGCCCGAAGTCGTCGTGCTCAGCGCGGCGGATCTCGCCGCGGACGATCGCGCCGGCCGAGGCGTCGAGGTCATCCTGCTGTCGGCCACCCCGTCCGGCGACGGCCGTATCCGTCTGCAGGCGCGCACGCCGGCCGGCGCGAATCGCGAGGCCGAAGGCCCGCGCGACACGGTCGGCGAACTCATCGACACGGTCAGCGACGCCGTGCTGGCCGACCTGCTGCCGCAGCGCGCGCACGAGCCGCGCCCGCGACTGCAGCTGCGCGCCGACAACGCCGAGCGCTACGCGCGCGCAATCCAGCACCATCGCCAGCGCGAATGGACCACCTACCTCGATCTGCTGCGCGGCATCGTCGACCAGGAACCGGATTTCGGCCTTGCGCGACTGCAGCTCGCGCAGTCGCTGCTGACCTTCGGCCAGTACCGCGTCGCCGACGAACATTTCGCGAAGCTGCAGGCATTGGCAAGCGACTGGCCCGGCGATGCGCGCGCGCTGCTCGCGGCGCAACGCCTCACGGTCGCGCAACGGCACAGCGAAGCCGCGCAGGCGTTCGGCGCGCTCGCGCAGCGCTTTCCGAACCAGGCGCAGTTCGCGCTCGATCAGGCGCGCGCGCAATTGCGTGCGGGCCATGCGGCCGCGACGATCGCGCTGCTCACCGAGCCGCGCTGGCAGCGCCAGTCGGTCGCGCTGCGCATCATGGCGCAGCTCAACCTGTCGGCCGCCTACGGCGTCATGGGCGATGCGAGCAACGCGCGCGCCGCCGGGCTCGCGGCGCAACGGCTCGCGAAGGAAGCCGGCTGGAACTACGAAGCCGCGATGGCGGCGCAGACCGTGACCGTCGCCGACTGGATGCAGGGCGAAGGCGCCGGACTCGCCGCGCGCTTCGATGCGGTCGCCACGCTGTACGACGACGCCGGCGATCCGCTGCGCGGTCACCTGATGCGCTTCTACGCCGACCTCGCCGATCCTGCGCGCGAACCGGATCATCTGAGTGCGCTGCTGACCGCGGCGCGTGCGAGCGGTCATCAGGCGATCGAATTCGAGGCGCTGCGCCGCGCCTCGTACAAGTTCTACCGGCTCGGCGATTTCGTCGCGTACCGGCAGTATCTCGAACAGGCCGCGACCCTGGCCGACAGCAGTGGCGCGCACTCGCTGCTGCATTCGATCACGTTCGACCGCATCAACGAGGATTTCCTGCGCGGGGATCTCACCGCCGCGCTCGCGCGCGCCGAAGCCTTGCGTCCTCAACCGGGCAAGGACGGCCTCGATACCAATCTCGACGTGCTCATCGGCCTGCTCGAGCTGCGTCGCGGCCGCCTGGCCGCCGCGGAAACGGTCATCGAGCGCGCCGATCCGCGCGGCACGGTCGTCGACAAGGCGCTGCGCCGCGAAGCGCCCGAGATCGCCTTCAGCCTCGCCTGCCTGCGCGGCACGGTCGCACTGCTGCGCGGCGATACGACGACCGCGCAAACCGATTTCTCGCGCTGCGCGAATTCGGTCGATCCGTCGGTCGCACTGTACGGCAGCCTCGGAGGCGCCGAGCTGACCCTGCTCGGCGGCGAACGCGGTCAGGCGGCGGTGCCGCTCGCCGACGTGCGCACGGCGATGGCCGACGTGCCGAGCCGCGTCTCGCGCTGGAGCCTCGTGCTCGAATGGGCGGCGCAGGCCGTGCGCCGCGGCGAGGCCGACGCGGTGCGCGCGGAAGTCGGCGCGCTGCTCGCGCCGATGCAGGCGTCGGGCTATGCGCTGCTCGAACTCGATGCGCACCTGAGCCTTGCCGAAGCGGCGATCGTGCTCGGCGACCACGCGCAGGCGCAGCGCGAACTCGATGCGGCGCGCGCGCAGCTCGGCCGCGACGACTGGCTCGGCCGCCGTCGGCTGGACATCGCGGGAGCCGGCCTCGCGCTCGCGCAGAATCGCGGCGACGCAGCCGCCGATCTCGCCGTGTCGCTGCACGCCAGCGCCGCAGACATCGGCGACGTCGCGACCGAACTCGCCGCGCACGATCTGCTGCAGCGCGCGGGACGCGCTCCGCTCTGCAGCGAAGCGAAGCATCTCGAACTCGTGACGCGTTCGGGCATGCGCGGCGCGACGCTGGCCTGGCTGCTGCCGGCGCCGGCGCGCAGCGATCTGGCGCTGAGGCAGTTCTAACAGCGATATCGCTCCCGCTCCGGGCAGTCCCGGCGCGACGGGCCGGCGCCGGTCACGGCCGCCGTGGCGCCGACGCGCACGGCGCCGAAAATCGCTACGCGGTCGCAGGAACGCGCGCGAGACGTCGTGCGATGCTCCGCGCATGACTGCACTGCCGCTGCAACTCGTCCGTACCACATTCCGGCTCTGGTGGAGGCATTGGCCGCCGCTCGTGCTGCTGGTGCTCGTCGGCCATGTGCTCGACAGCTGGCTGCTGCGCGGCGTGGTCGAGATCGGCCTGCGCAATCATGTGCTCGGCCTGTCGCTGCTCGCTCCGCTGGTGGTGCTCGAACTCGGCATCGTGATCGCGATGTTCCATGTGTTGCGACCGTCGCTGCCGGCGCTGACGCAGCCATCCGCAGCAGCCGGGCGCGCGCCCGCGCCGCGCGGCGACAGACTCGCCGGAGCGCTCGCGCTCGCGCTCGTGCCGTTCTTCGCCTACTACGCGGCCTGGGGGCTGCTCGGCGAAACCATACGCGACTATTCGCTGGCCGGTCTCGCGCGCGATCCATTCGGACAGTACGGCCCCTTGCTCGAGGCGCTGAAATCGAGCGGGCTCGTCCTGTCCGTCGCCGTGTCGTGGCTGCTGCGCCGCTACGCCAAGGCGCGCGAGGCGCAACGGCACTCGCCGTGGTGGCAGGCCCTCATCGTGCTCTGCGAAGCGAACTGGATGTTCCTGGGCCTGTTCGTACTCGCGCGTGCGAAGGACCTCGCGATGAAATGGCTGCATTCGCGCGTGGTCTGGGAATATTTCGGCGGCGCGAGCCCCGATCTCGCACAGCCCGTCGTGACGCCGACGCTGCTCGACGCGCTGGGCAACGCGGCGCAGGGGCTGTTCTTCGCGGCATTGCTGCCACTGGTCTGGCTCGCGATCGCGGCGCTGATCTTCGGCCGCGATCTCGGCGAACAGGCATTGCTCGCGTCGAATCGCCGCCTCGAACGCGCGGTGACCGGTTACGACGCGCTGCCGTCGCCGCTGAAGAAAGTCGGCGACGATATCGTCAAGGGCTATCGCACGCGCTACGTGCCGATCGCCAACAGCGTACGCGTGACCTTGCACGCAGGGCTCGGTCTGCTGCTCGCCTTCTGCGTCGGCTATCGCGCGCTCGATTGGCTGTCGGTACAGGCGTGGATCGCATCGACTCAGTGGATAGGCCCGCACGCGATGGAATTCTGGCGGCCGGTCGGCGATGCGCTCGCACTCGTGATCGGCGGACCGCTGAGCGATGCACCGAGTATCGTGTTCGAACCGCTGCGGATCTGCCTGCTCGCCGCGACGCTCGAACTCGGCGTCGCCGCATGGCAGCAGCGCGAGCCCGCGACGACGATCGCCGCCGACTCAGCGCAACTGCAACCGCAGTAGCGTCGCCTCGCCAGCCAGCCGCACGCGCGCGTCGAGCTCGTTCGCGACGTCGGCCGGCACGAGGAAATCCTGCTCGAACAGAAAATCCTGCGCGACCTGTGGCGACACTCGGAAGCTGCCGTTGCAGCGCGTCGGAACGTCGCGGCGGAGGTCCGGCTGCAGCTCGCGCGCGGTCCAGCGTCGTCCGCGGCGATCGACGAGTTCCAGCGCGCAGCGATCGAGTTTTCGCACGGCTTCCGCATCGCCCGCGCGCACGGCGACGCGCACGCGCATCAGGCGAGTGCCCTCGGGCAAGGCCTGCGCCGTCATGGTCAACGTCTTCGCGCGATCGGGCGACGGCAATTCGCCCTGCAGTACCGCGTGGCGCTCGATTCGCCAGGTGCTGCCGCCGAAATCCCCGGCCGAACCCACGGCGACGGTCGTTTCCGCGACGGTCGCCGCACGGCGATACGCGAGCCAGTCGTCGCCGCTCGCGGTCCAGAACGCGAGCGGCGCGACGACGATCAGGGCCGCGAGGCTGCGCCGGTACAGACGCCGAGCGCTCATGGCCGCACCAGATCGAACGTGTCCCGCGGCGCGGGCGCCGTCGCGAGTCCGAGGTCGATACGCAACTCCGAATCGAGCGGCGCGATACGGTTGGCGGCGAGTGCCAGCGCCGCGCCGGCGACCGCGTCGGCCGGCAGCTCGAACACGAATATGCCGCTGTCGGCGATCGCAGGCTGCAGCTCGCGCGCGCCGAGCAGCGGCGCCGTCGCAGGCAGTCGCGCGGTCTGCGCATAGCGCCGGCCGTCGCGCGTCAGCAGCGCGGCGCTGCCGATCATGGTCGGCTCCTGCATCGCCATCGCACTCGCATGCACGATGATCCAGACGCCGCCGCTGTCGCGATCCTCGACGGCCGATGCGGTGCGCGCGAAACGGATGCGACGCGCGCTCTCGACGCGGTCGACACGCGCGGCGAAGCGGCGGCCGACGATGTAGTCCCCGCCGATGCGTCCGTGCTCGACGATGGGCGCCACGCGTCCGTCATAGTTCGGCGTGGTCATGCGCATGGCCAGCAGCAACGCCGCGGCCGCGACGAAACCGAGCGTCGCGACGCCGCGCGAACGCCAGCCTGCGGTCACGGTGCACGCTCCGCCGTGTCGGGCAACGCGACCGGCAGGCGCACTTCCGCGAGCGGCTTCGCGTCGAACCAGCCGGCGCCGCCGACGAGATTGTCACGAACTTTGTATACCTTGCTCATGACGACGACGGGCAACCGTTCCGGCATCGCCGTCCCCAGCGGAATCTCCCAGCACAGATGCACGCGCTCGGTCATGGCCGGATGCAGCGCACCGACGATGGTGCGATCGCGCGCGAGCAGCAGCAACGGCAAGGTCTTGGGCGCAACGGCCGGCAAGGCGACGCGCAGCGCGCTCGCGATGTCGTTGCTGGATTCGCGCGTGCGGTTGGTGAACTCGGCGTCGATCGCGAGGCTTGCATGCCCTTTCGATGCCGGTCGTCCGTCGGGGCGCGTCGCGCTCAGGGTCGCGCCGTGCACGACGATGCGCCATTGCCCCGTGTCGATGGCCTTGCCGGCGTCGAGCGCCGGCAGCGGCCTGGGTTTCGCGGCGGCGAACCCGCCCGACAGTACTGTCGCGAGCAGCGCCAGCAACGCGACGACGATGCCGACGAGCCAGGTTGACGGACGATCCTCGATACCGTCGAGGCGACCGAGAGAAGGCAGACGCAGTTTCAGACGGGCTCCGCAATCGACGCAGAAACACGCGGATTCTGGCACGGGCTCGTCTGCGCGCGATGCAGAGTGCGTCACCGATCCGGCGATGAAGCAATGCGCGCGTTCGCCGCGATCGGCCGTGGACGCCGGCTGGGCCGAGCCGCAGGCGAAGCCGACACGCAGTGTGTCAACGGCATCGGGCCCAATGCGGCCGCGATCGCGCGACGCGTCGCACCGGCGCCGCGATAGGTCGACCTGGCTGCGTTCGGCATTCCGTGCAGCGGGAATACTCCGATGGCGGCTCCGTCATGCGGGACACGGTCTGTGCGACGCTCGATCGCTCAAAAAACAACGCCGCGCAAAGCGCGGCGTTGTTCACAGCGATACACGGGAGCGTCAAGCCGCCTGTGCGGCGAAGGTTCCGTGAGTCGTTGCGCCCTTGGCCTCGGCCGAGGCGACGAGCTGGCGCCAGTGCGGCGGCGCGGGCCAGTCGGGCGTCGTGACGCCGTCGAGCACGCGGCGCAGACCGCGGCGGTCGAGCTGCGGCGCCAGTTCGGCGACGAGGTCGAGCGCGTAGTCGCGCAGCACGCGGTCGCGGCGCAGGACGACCCAGGTCGTGCACAGCGGGAACAGGCCGGGTGCCGGCAATGCCTTCAGATCGGCGAGATCTTCCGGCAGCAGCGCCATCTCGGCGAGCACGCCGACGCCGAGTCCGGCGCGCACGTAGGTCTTGATCAGGTCCGCGTCGCGCGCGGTGATCGCGATTCGCGGCAGCAGCCCGGCGCCGAGGAACGCGCGGCGCAGCGACGAATCGGGCTTCAGCGACGACTCGTAGCTGACCAGCGGGTATTCCGCGAGCTCATCCAGACGCGGCGCCTTGTCGAGCTTCGCGAGCGGATGATTGCGCGGAACCAGCACGTGGCGGTCCCAGCGGAACAGCGGCACGGCCATGCCGCCGGCGGGCACGCTGCCGGCCGTCGACACGATCGCGATGTCGGCTTCGCCGCGCTCGAGCAGTGCGAGCACTTCGGCGTCGCCGCTCGGCTTCAGATGGACGCTGACCTGGGGATAGCGACGCTTCAGGCCGGCGATGGTACGCGGCAACACGAAACGTGCCTGGGTATGAGTGGTTGCTATGCGCAGCTCGCCTTGGGCTTCATTGCGAAGATTGGCGGCCAGGGCGCGGATGTTGGCGGCTTCGGCCAGGATCACGCGTGCGCGATCGATGACTTGAACACCGGCGGGAGTGATGCGTTCGAGACTCTTGCCTTTGCGCGCGAAGATCTGGAAACCGAGTTCGTCTTCCAGTTGCTTCAGCTGCTTGGAGATGCCGGGTTGAGTCGCATGGACGCGTTCGGCGGCGAGAGTGATGTTCAGGCCGGAATCGGCGATGGCGATCAGATAGC
>CAMLSI010000288.1 GCA_946482585.1 uncultured Lysobacteraceae bacterium | reverse complement strand
GCGACGCGGATCAGCGCTTCGGCGAGCTCCAGCGCCGGCTCGTGGGTGAAGCCGGCGAGCATCACGTGGTCGAGCGTGTCGAGCTGCCGCTTGAGTGCGGCGACGAGATGCGGATGGCGATGGCCGAAAATGTTGGTCCACCAGGAACTGACCGCATCGAGATAGCGGCCGCCGTCGGCGTCGTGGAGCCAGACGCCTTCGGCGCGGACCACCGGCAGCATGGGCAGGGTTTCGTGGTCGCGCATCTGGGTACACGGATGCCAGAGCACGGCGAGGTCGCGCGCGGCGAGCGCGGCGTTGGAGCGGGGCGAGGGGGGCGACATGGCTTTGCTATGATCCGCGACGTTTTCCCCGGCTCGCAAGAAGGCTACGCATGATCGCCGTTCCCGCTGTCCGTCCCGCGCGCGCCGCGATGCGCGGCTTCACCCTGATCGAAGTCCTCGTCGTCGTCGTCATCCTCGCCATTCTCGCTGCGGTCGTCGTGCCGAAAGTCATGGAACACCCGGGCGAAGCGCGCGTCGCGCGCGCCAAGGCGGACATCCAGGCGATCACGACGTCGCTCAACACCTACAAGCTCGACAACTTCGCCTATCCCGCGACAGAACAAGGCCTCGAGGCGCTCGTGAGCAAACCGAGCGGCGCGCCCGAAGCGCCGAACTGGCGCAAGGGCGGTTATCTCGACGGCGTGCCGAAAGACCCCTGGGGCCGCAACTACCTCTATCTGCATCCGGGCTCCCATGGCGATATGGACGTCTATACGCTGGGCGCCGACGGCAAGCCCGGCGGCGAGGGCGAAGCCGCGGACATCGGCAACTGGAAGGGCTGAGCACCGCCTCGTGAGCGCGCGGGCTGCGCTGCCGCGAACGATCGCCGGCCATGCCGGCGCTGCGCGCGCGCGCGGCTTCACGCTGATCGAGATCCTCGTCGTCGTCGTGATCCTCGCGGTGCTCGCGGCCGCGGTCAGCATTGCGCTGTCGGGTGCCGGCGGCGAACGTCAGCTCGAGCGCGAAGCCGAGCGGCTGCAGGCACTGCTGGGCTATGCCTGCGAACACGCGGAAATCGGCGGTCTCGCCGTCGGCCTGAGTTTCGTCGATCGCGGCTACGTCTTCAGCCAGCGCAACGGCGACAGCTGGAAAGCCATCACGCAGGGCGAACTGCGCGACCGCGAATGGCCCGGCAACCTGCGCACCGAATTGAGCCGCGACGGCAAGCGCATCGAGATCACGCCGCAGCCGCCGGAGACGCCGCCGGTCGTCTGCTTCGCCTCGGGCGAGCTAACGCCGTTCCGGCTTGAGCTCGGTCTGCCCGATCTCGGCGTGCGCTGGCGTCTCGACGGCGACATCGCCGGGGACGTGAAGCGGGAGCGGCGCGATGTCGGCCCGTAGGCGCGCGCGCGGTTTCACGCTGCTCGAGGTGCTGATCGCGCTGGTCGTGCTCGGCATCGCGCTGACCGCGCTCGTGCATGCGGCCGGCGTCAGCACGCGCGATTTCGCCGGATTGCGCGAGCGCAGCTACGGCGGCTGGATCGCGGCGAACGTCATCACCGAAGCGCGGATCAAGGAGCGGCTGCCGGCGACCGGACGGCGCGACGGCCAGCAGCGCTTCGCCGGCCGCGAGTGGTACTGGCGGCTCGACGTCGCCGGCACGCTGGACCCGCGCATCCGCCGGCTCGACGTGCAGGTGTTCGCCGACCGCGAGTACCGCGATCCGGTCGCGCAGCTGACCGGCTTCGCCGGCGACAGCGTGCAGCCATGACGCGACGGCTGCGGCAGCGCGGTTTCACGCTGGTCGAGGTGCTCGTCGCGACGGCCGTGTTCGCGATCATGTCGGCGCTGGCCTGGGGCGGGCTCAACGCAGTGATCCGCACGCGCGAAGTGCTCGTCGCCGAACAGCAGGATTTCGCGCGCACGCTGCGCGCCGTCGGCATGCTCGAGCGCGATCTGCTCGGCGCGGTCGCGCGTCCCGTGCGCGGCAACTATGGCGAGCCGCTGCCGGCGCTGCAGGGCGACGGCGACCATCTCGAACTGACGCGGCTCGGCTTCGCGAGCGCGCTGGTCGACGCACGCTCCAATCTGGAACGCGTCGTCTATCAGCAGGACGGCACCACGCTCAAGCGCGGCCGCTATGCCGTGCTCGATCGCGCGGCGGGCAGCCTGCCCGAATTCACGCCGGTGCGCGATCGCCTGCGCCGCGTCCATTTTCGCTACCTGGATGCGCAGGGACAGTGGCTCGACGCCTGGCCGCGCCGCGATGACAAGCCCGAAGCCCTGCCGCGCGCGATCGAATTCCGCCTCGACATCGACGGCATCGGCGAGATCGGTCGCCTGATCGAGCTGCCGTCGAGCACGGCAGCGGGCGGGGCCGGCTGATGTACCGGCAACGCGGCGTCGCGCTAGTGATCGCGCTGCTCGTCGTCGCGCTCGCGACGATCCTGATCGCGGGGCTGCTCGATCGCGGCGAACTCGCCGCGGCGCGCACGCGCAATCTGCTGCGCAACGAACAGGCCGACGCCTACGCGCGCGGGCTCGAGCTGTATGCCGCGCGCGTGCTCGAAAAGGACCAGGAACAGAACCGCAACGATTCCGCGCGCGACATGTGGGCCCTGCCGATGCCGCCGACCGACGTGCCCGGCGGGCGCATGGCCGCGCGCATGCGCGACATGAACGGCTGCTTCAATCTCAACAACCTGATCTCCGGCGACGGCAATGAGTCCGAGTGGCGCGAACGCTTCCGCCGTCTGCTGACCGCGCTGCGGCTCGATCCGACGCTGACCGAGAACGTGATCGACTGGATGGACGCCGACGGCGAACCGGGCGGCGGCGGCCACGGCAGCGGCGCGGAAGACGGTGTCTACGGCGCCGGCGTGCCGTCTTACCGCGCCGCGAACCGCGCGTTCACCCATGCGTCGGAGCTGCGCTTGGTGCAGGGCTTCGGCGGCAACGTCTACGCCGCGCTCGCGCCGCACGTCTGCGCGCTGCCGCGCGGCAGTCTGCTGAATCTCAACACCGCGACGATCCCGGTACTGCAGTCGCTGAATCCGCGCATCACCGAAGAAGTCGCGCGCCGCCTGTGGCAGGAAGGTCGCGCGAGCTGGGAAGCGGTCAGCGACTTCCGCCAGGAATTGCTGAATCTCGCGATTCCGTTCGAAGCCACGCAGGAGCGCGGCCTCACCACGGCCAGCCGCTACTTCCTCGCGCGCGGCGACATCGAACTCGACGGCCTGCTGTTCCACCCGACCAGCCTCATCGACCGCGAACGCGGCGTGCGCGTGCTGCAGCGTTCGCGCGGGGATTGAGGCGCACGCGATGGCATGACGCGACGAGTCCCTCTCCCCGGCAACGGTCGGGGGAGAGAGCCCACCGCGTGGGCTCCGGCGCCGACGGCGGCAGCGCTGCACACGATCGTGCCATCTGCCGACGGCAGTCACGGCGGCAAGTGCCGGCGACACCGGCGCGCAACCCTGCAAACCGCATCACGCCGCGCGCGCCGGGCAGCCCGCGGGCTGCTGCTACAATCCCGCGGTCCCGTCCTGCCCGGCCCGTATGTCGCAACGTCTGCTGATACGCCTGCACTCTCATGGCCGTCACGCCTGGCTCGTGCCGGACGCCGCGACCGCGTCGACAGCGGGCCTGCCGCCGCCGGAAACCGTGGCGCGCGCGCAGCAGATCATCGTGCTCGTGCCGGGTTCCGAAGTCGTGCTGCTCGAAGCGCCGGCCGTCAGCAAGAACCGCGCTCAGCTCGCGAAGGCCGTCCCGTATGCGCTCGAAGACCAGCTCGCGCAGCCGGTCGAAGAACTGCATTTCGCGCTGGCCGCGCGCGTCGACGGCGCGACCGTCGGTGTCGCGGCGGTCTCCCAGGCGCGGCTCGCGGGCTGGCTGGCCGAACTCGGCGCCGCCGGCATCCGCCCCGACGCGCTCGTGCCCGAACCGCTCGCGCTGCCGCTGGGTCATCTGCTGATCGAGAGCGGCAGCGCGCAGCTGCGCCTCGGCCAGTGGCGCGCGGCCGCGCTGGAGCCGGAACTGCTGGCGGAATGGCTGGAGTTCGCCGACGACGGCAGTCTGCCCGAGATCGAGGTGTTCGATACGCGCTTCCAGCCGCGGCAGAACCTGCCGCTGCAGGTTCGCGCCTACCACGAGCGCCAGGGCGACGCGCTCGCGCTGCTCGCGCGCGGTATCGCCGCGGAGCCGGTGCTCAATCTGCTCCAGGGCGCCCACGCACCGCGTCATCGCAGCGCGCCGGCCGCGCGCTGGTGGCGCCGCGCCGCGGCCGCGGCCGCGGCACTCGTGGTTCTCGCCTTCTTCCAGCTCGTGCTCGAACGCTACGCGCTCGCGCGCGAATCCGACCGCCTCGACGGCGCGATGCGTGCCGTGCTCGTGCAGAGTTTTCCGGAAATGGAAAAAGTCGCCGGCGACCCGCCGGCGCTGATGAAGAGCGCGCTCGCGCGCCTCGGCGGCGGCGAAGCCAGCGGCGGGCTGCTGCGCACGCTCGGCCAGATCGCGCCGATCCTCGGATCGACCACGCGCCTGACCACGCGCGGCATCGAGTTCCGCAACGGCGCGTTCGAGCTCGCGGTGACCGCGCCCGACGTGCCCACGCTCGATTCCCTGCGCGAGCGCCTGGCCACGCTGCCCGGCCTCAAGGTCGAGCTGACCGCGGCGAATCCGGGGCAGAACGGCGTCGACGGGCGCATGCGCCTGACGGGAGCCACGCCATGATGCGCGCCTGGTGGAATGCGCGCGAACCGCGCGAGCGTCGCGTGCTGCTGATCGGCGGCGCCGTCACCGCCGTGCTGCTGCTCTGGGCCCTGGTCTGGTATCCGCTGCAGCGTTCGCGCACGGAACTGCGCCAGCGCGTGGAAACGCAGCGCATCGACCTGCAGCAGATGCGCAGCGATTCCGCGCGCGTCGCGCAATTGCGCGGCCTCGGCGCGCGTGCCAAGGTCGAACGCCAGGGCAAGTCGCTGCTGGCACTGGCCGACGCGACCGCGCGCGGCGCGCAGCTCGCGAACGAACTGCGCCGTGTGGAACCGGTGGGGCCCAAGAGCGTGCGCGTCAGTTTCGAAGGCGCCTCGTTCGATGCGATCGCCGACTGGCTGGAAGGCCTCGCGCGGGACTTCGGCGTCGTCGCCACCGATTTCTCGGCCGACCGCGCCGAGGGCGCGGGTCGAGTAAACGCGCACGTAACGCTGGAAGAGCCATAAATATCTTTGTATCTCCGTATCTTTCTGCCGCGATACCGAACCGAATGAAACTGCTGCGCCGCCTGTTCCTGCTGCTCCTGCTGCTCGCCGTCATCGGCGTCGTCGTCGCCTGGACCCTGCCGGCCGAACTCGCGCTGCGCTGGCTCAAGCCCGATCTCGGTCCGCTGCAGCTGTCGGGCATTTCCGGCACGATCTGGCGCGGACAGTCCTCGTCCGCGAGCGCCTTCGGCACGCCGCTCGGTGCGATGCGCTGGTCGGTGGACAAGTCGCCGCTGCTGCTGCGCCGCATTGCGGCGCGCGTGAGCCTGAGCGGCGGCGCGATCACGTTCGACGGCGACGTGACGCGTGACGCCGACGGCAGCGTGCTCGTGCAGAACATGGCGTTCCAGCTGCCGGCCGAGACCGCGGCGCCGGCGCTCGACATTCCCGCGCTGAAGCTGCACGGCACGATAGAAGGCCGCATCGACGACGCGCGTCTCGCGGGAGGCTGGGTCAGCGGCGCGCGCGGCAGCGCGCGCTGGCGCGAAGCCGCCGTCAGCGGCGAAGCCGAGGCGCGGCTCGGGGAGCTGATCGCCGAATTCGCGTCGCAGACCGACGGCAGCATCGCCGGCACGGTCCGGGACGACGGCAGCAGCAATCTCGAAGTGGCCGGCCAGTTCGTCGTGAGCTCGGGCCAGTTCAGCGCCACCGCGCGCCTCGTCGCGCGCAACGGCGACACGCAGGTCGCCGAAGCGCTGCGCTACATCGGCGAGCCGCAGCCCGACGGCAGCAGCCTGCTCAAGATCAACGGCCAGCTGTTCAAACTGTTCTGAGCGCGATGACGAATCCGACCCCCGACTTTCTCGAACGCGCGCTCGATGTCGCGCGCGACGCCGCCGAAGCCGCGACGCAGGTGATCCGGCGCTACTACCGCGAAGGATTCGACGTCGAGATCAAGGCCGACGAAACGCCGGTCACGATCGCCGATCGCGCCGCCGAAGCCGCGATCAAGGACGTGCTGCGCGCCGCGTTCCCCGGCCACGCGTTCTACGGCGAGGAGGAAGGCCGCGAAGGCGAGAGCGACTGGCTCTGGCTCATCGATCCGATCGACGGCACCAAGAGCTTCGTGCGGCGCTACCCGTTCTTCTCCACGCAGATCGCGCTGATGTACCGCGACGAGCTCGTGCTCGGCGTGTCCAGCGCGTCCGAATACGGAGAGCTGGCCTGGGCGCGCCGCGGCGGCGGCGCGTGGCTCAACGGCGAACCGCTGCAGGTGTCCAACGCGAGCGACTTCACCGCGCAGACCGCGATCTCGTTCGGCAACGTCAAGACCCTGTCGCGCGACGCACGCTGGCAGGCGCTCGCGCGCATGGTGCAGCGCTGCGGCCGCACGCGCGGCTACGGCGATTTCCTGCACTACCACCTGCTCGCGCGCGGCTGCATCGACCTCGTCATCGAGTCCGACGTCAGCATCCTCGACTTCGCGCCGCTCGTCGTGATCCTGCGCGAAGCCGGCGCCGCATTCACCGATCTCGCCGGCAACGCACCGCACCTCGGCACGACCAGCGTGCTCGCGGGACCGCCGGCGCTGCATGCGCGCGCGCTCGCGGAGTTTCGCGCCGCGTAGCGGCGCCGCGATACGGCGGTCGGCGCCCGCGCGTTGACCGCACGATCCGCGAGGTGGCGTGCTTCACCGCCTCGGTCGTGCTCGCTTTCGCGAGCACACGCTACCGCGGCCGAGAGCAGGCGAT
>CAMLSI010000287.1 GCA_946482585.1 uncultured Lysobacteraceae bacterium | reverse complement strand
CGCGATCTTCATCGTGCTGTTGCTGCTCGCGCTCGCCGGTCTGTTCCTCGGCGTGTCGATCGCGTTCTGATTCGGGACTGGAGCGATGCGGCGCAACGGAGCGTGCCGCATCGCGGGGCGTGTCGCCGGCGATGAGACGCCGGCGCGGAACGCTCACGTTTCGACGGATCTGGCGGGCGGCAGAGTCAGACGCCGCCCGGCGCCGCCCGCCATATCCCGAGATCCTCTGCCACGGCATCGGCCGAGCCCTGCGGCCGATGTCCGCGCGTCACGGCGACATCGCACTTTTTTCGACCGTGCCGCCCTTCATCACGAACGACACGTTTTCCATGACCGTGATGTCCTGTAGCGGATTGCCGGGCACCGCGACGAGATCGGCGTAGAGGCCCTTGCGCAGCGCGCCGACCTGATCGCTGCGACCGAGCAGCTCGGCCGCGCGTACGGTCGCCGACTGCAAGGCCTGCATCGGGGTCTGGCCCCATTCCGTCATCTTCGCGAACTGCTTGGCGTTGTCGCCGTGCGGGTAGACGCCGGCGTCGGTGCCGTAGGCGATCTTGACGCCGGCCTTGACCGCGCTGCGGAAGCTTTCGCGCTGCGTGCGGCCGACCTTGCGTTCCTTCTCGATCATGCTGTCCGGATACTTGAGTCGCGCGAATTCGGCGAGGATGTAGTCGTCGTTGTAGACGTCGGCGACGAGCCAGGTGCCGTGCTTCTTCATCAGTGCGATCGCTTCGTCGTCGAGGAAGCTGCCGTGCTCGATCGAATCGACGCCGGCGCGCACGGCCATCTTGATCGCCTCGGTGCCGTGCGCATGCGCGGCGACCTTGCGGTGCCAGCGATGCGCTTCGTCGACGAGCGCATTCATTTCTTCCTGCGAATACTGCGGCTCGCCGACGGACTCCTCTTCGCTGAGCACGCCGGCGCTGGCCATGAACTTGATCACGTCGGCGCCGTACTTCACGTCGAAGCGGACTTTCGCGCGGATCGCATCGACGCCGTCGGCGATGCCGTTGAAACCCTCGAAGTGCATGTACGGCGAGAAGCCGGTGCCGCCGTCGGCGTGCCCGCCGGTTGCGCCGAGCGCGACGCCGCTCGCGAGGATACGCGGGCCCTGCACTTCGCCGCGATTGATCGCGTTGCGCAGCGCCACGTCGATGAACTCGGCCGAGCCGACGTTGCGCACGGTCGTGAACCCTGCGAGCAGGGTGCGGCGCGCGTAGAGGTGCGATTTGACCGCATTGTCGATCGGGCTGCGGCGGAACGCTTCGGTGTAGAAGTCGCCGGACTGGCCGTCGATGTGCACGTGGCAGTCGATCAGCCCGGGCATCAGGGTCGCATCGCCGAGATCGATGCGCCGTGCGTCGGCGGGCACCTGGCCGTCGCTGCGCACGTCGACGATGCGCTCGCCGTCGATGACGACGACGGCGTTCTCGCGCAGGGCGCCGCTGTCGACGTCGACGAACCGCGCCGCGGTGACCGCGATGCGTTCGGCGAGCGCGGCCGCGGGCGAGAGAGCGAGAACGACGACGGCGGCCAGCAGCGACTGGCGCAGAGGGAACGGACGCGACATGACGGATCCCGGCAGAGAAAACCCGAGACTACGCGCAGTCCGCGCGCATGCACCAGTCCGCCAGGCCGTTGCCGGCGCTGCGACTTTGGTCGCGTAGGGATGCCGCGTTATTCGGCGCTGGCGTGCAGGTAGTCGCGGCCGCGCTGCATCAGCGCGACGAAGCTCTGCTCGTCGCCGTTGCGCACTGCAGCGAGCAAGGTATGCATGGCCTCGTCGAGCGCCGTCAGCGCCGGACCGTTGTGCGCGTTGAGCGACTGGATCTCGAAATACAGGTGCGGGTTCTCGCGCGCGACGCCCTCGGCGATGCCGAGCTGCGCGCCGAACGTCGTCGACGACACGGCCTTGAGCCGTTCGGGCTCGACGCCGCTGCCGGCCAGCGCCGCAGTGAACGCGATGTTGAGCGCATGCGAGAGGCCGAGCACCAGCGCGATGAGCCGGTCGTGCTCGTCGAGATCCATTTCCACCGTGATCGCCGTCGTCGACGCGAACAGGCCGCGTGCGGTTTCGAGCGCGGCGCGATCGCCGGTGTCGATCAGCACGACATGGCGTCCGGCGAGCACGTTGGCCGAAGGACCGAACATGGGATGGATCGACGTGGCGCGCACGCCGGCCGCGGCGAGCTGCTGCAGCGCGCCGCGCAGCGGCGTCTTGATCGAGCCGAGATCGAACACGATGCCGGGCGGACGCCGTTGCGCGAGCTCGCCGAGAATCTGCGCCGCCGCACGCAGCGGCGTCGCGACGACGATGAGATCGTGCGCGATCTCGCCCACGTCCCAGTGTTCGCGCTGCGCGAAGCCGGCTGCGTTCGGTGCCGGGTCGGCGATCTCGACCGCATAGCCCTGCGCGTCGAGAAAGCGCGCGAACCACGCGCCCATGCGGCCGCTGCCGCCGATCACGAGCGCGCGCTTGCCATCGCCCTGGGACAGCGCACGCACGGTGTCCTGTTCCTGACGCGTCAGCGAGGCGGCGATCAGCAATTCCATGAGGCCTGCGGCCAGTTCGGGATCGATGCCGGCTTCGCGCGCGTGGCCCCGCACGTTGTCGAGCACTTCTTTCTCGCGGCGGAAGTCGCGCAGCGGCCGGCCCGAGCCGCGCTTGCTGCGGCCGATCTCGGCGACGATGCGCTGGCGCTCGGCCGCGAGGCGCACCAGGTCGCGATCGATGCGATCGAGCTCGGCGCGCAATTGCGTAATGTCCATGAGGTGCTTCCGCAACAAACGGCGGCCAGCTTAGCCGCCGGGTCGCAGAGACGTGCGAACCAATGGGAATATGTCGGGCGGCCGCGCCGGGTTGTCCATACCAGGGAAGCTCTGAGCACGTGTCTGCAGCGCGGCTCCCATGCCCGGCTGCGTGTCCCCACGACCCTCGCCAAACGCTTGCCGCGCAAGCCTTTGGCCGCCCCTCGACTCAAGGGGGCTCCCACATTCAACGCCGAATTCCGCCTTCTCGGAGATTCCCTGTCTGCTCTGGTACAGGCCTGGCTTCGCCGCCACAATAGCCGCCTTGCCCGAAATCTGCCGCCTGGGAGGGCGTATGTCACAAGAAGTGAAGGTTCCCGACATCGGCAACTACGCCAACGTGCCGGTCATCGAGATCCTGGTAGCGCCCGGCGACACCGTGAAGAAGGACCAGGGGCTGCTGACGCTCGAATCGGACAAGGCGACGATGGAAGTACCGGCGCCGTTCGCGGGCGTGGTCAAGGAAATTCGCGTCAAGGTCGGCGACGACGTGTCGGAAGGCTCGGTCGTCGCGGTCGTCGAGGCGGCCGACGGCGCCGCCGACACCAAGCCGGCCGCGCCCGCCAAGAGCGAGGTGCCGGCGAAAGCCGCCGCGCCGGCCAAGGCCGAACCGGCTCCGGCCAAAGCAGAGGCCGCGCCCGCGGCGGCTCCTGCGGTGGCCGACGCCGCCCGGCCCGGCATCGATGCGGAGATCGCCGGGCCGCGTACGCCGCCCGTGCCGTTCGACGCGAGTGTCGTGATGCCCGACAAGGTGCCGCATGCGAGCCCGGCCGTGCGCCTGTTCGCGCGCGAACTCGGCGTCGATCTGAATGCGGTCAGCGGCAGCGGCCGCAAGTCGCGCATCACGCGCGAAGACGTGCAGAACTACGTGAAGCAGGCGCTCGCGGGCGGCGCGTCGCGCAGCGCTTCGGCCGCGCCGGTCGCGGCCGGCGGCGGACTCAACCTGCTGCCGTGGCCGCAGGTCGATTTCTCGAAGTTCGGCGAGACCGAGACGCGCGCGTTGTCGCGCATCAAGAAGATTTCCGGCGCGAATCTCGCACGCAACTGGGTCATGATTCCGCACGTGACCCAGCACGACGAGGCCGACATCACCGATCTCGAAGCGCTGCGCGTCGCGCTCAACAAGGAAAACGAGAAGTCCGGCCTCAAGCTGACCATGCTCGCGTTCCTCATGAAGGCCGTGGTCTCGGCGCTGAAGAAATTCCCCGATTTCAACGCTTCGCTCGACGCTTCGGGCGAGAACCTCGTGCTCAAGAAATATTTCCACGTCGGTTTCGCCGCCGACACGCCGAACGGCCTCGTCGTGCCGGTGCTGCGCGACGCGGACAGGAAGGGCGTGTTCGAGATCGCGAAGGAGACCGGCGAACTCGCCGCGAAGGCGCGCGACGGCAAGCTCGGTCCGGCCGACATGTCCGGCGGCTGTTTCTCGATTTCCTCGCTCGGCGGCATCGGCGGCACGGCGTTCACGCCGATCGTCAACGCACCTGAGGTCGCGATCCTCGGCGTGTCGAAGTCGGCGACGAAGCCGGTATGGGACGGCAAGGCATTCCAGCCGCGCCTGATGCTGCCGCTGAGCCTGAGCTACGACCATCGCGTCATCGACGGCGCGTCGGCCGCACGTTTCACGAGCTATCTCGGCCAACTGCTCGCCGACATGCGCAGAACCCTGCTCTGAACCGAAATCTAAGGAGCGGGTACGGTGTCATGGAGGCGGAATTCGAAGACATTCGCATCGTCGATCTCGATCTGGGCCGGACCACCTGGTCGCGGGTGCACGATTCGCTGCGCGTGATGTTCCTGCGCCTGGATCGCGAGCCGCCCGACAACGACTGGCCGCGTCTATTCTTCGAGGAGCGCGAGACGCGCATCGTCGCCCGGCGTCGCGGCCTCTGGATCGAGGACGGCTACATCAGTTTCGATGCGCTGCCGGAAGAAGTCGAAACCATCCATCTGCCCGACATCCGCCAGTCGATCGGCTACGCGAACCGCAAATACCGCGAGCTCAGCGCGCAGCGCCGCCGCAGACAGCTCGACAATCTGGCCGAGCTGCGCAGCGAGCGCGACGATCTTCTCGCGCTGCAGGCCCGCGTACGCGGGTTGCTCGGCCCGGAGGCGCCGGCAGCGGTCGAGCCGGCCGCTGCAACGGTTTCTCCGGCCGCCGAGGCAACAGCGCCGGTCGCGCCCGCCGATGCGGCACCGGTCGATGCGGCGGCCGATACGTTTGCCGAATTCGAATTGCGTCGCAATGCGCTGAAGCAGGCCTTCCGCAGTGCGGCTTCCCAGGACAAGGAGCAGAAATAATGGCGACGACAGAAGTCAAAGTGCCGGACATCGGCGGCGTTTCCGTGCCGGTGATCGAAATCCTGGTCAAGGTCGGCGACACGATCCGGAAAGAGCAGGGCCTCGTCACGCTCGAATCGGACAAGGCGACGATGGAGGTGCCGTCGACGCTTGCCGGTGTCGTCAAGGAGATCAAGGTCAAGCTCGGCGACGAGCTCGCCGAGGGCGCGGTCGTCGCGGTGATCGAAGCCGAGGCGGCCGCTGAGGCCGTGCCGGCCGCCGCGAAGGAAACGCCCGCGCCTGCGAAGCAAGCGCCGGCGCCGAAAGCCGCCGCGCCCGCCGCCGCGCCGCCGTCCGCGGCGGCGCCCGGACCGAACGCCGCACCCGCGACCGGGCGCAAGGCCGACATCGATGCGCAGGTCGTCGTGATCGGCGCCGGCCCCGGCGGTTATACCGCGGCCTTCCGCGCCGCGGATCTCGGCCAGAATGTCGTGCTCGTCGAACGCTATCCCGTGCTCGGCGGCGTCTGCCTCAACGTCGGCTGCATTCCGTCGAAGGCGCTGCTGCACGCGGCGCGCGTCGTCGACGAAGCGCGCCAGTTCGCGAACCACGGCATCAGCTTCGGCGAACCCGTGATCGATCTCGACAAGCTGCGTGCGCACAAGAGCGCCGTCGTCGCGCAACTGACCGGCGGGCTCGCCGGCATGGCCAAGCAGCGCAAGGTCACCGTCGTCACCGGCGCGGCGAAATTCGTATCGCCGAACGAACTCGAAGTCGACGGCGAGAGCGGCAAACAGCTCGTGCGCTTCGACAACGCGATCATCGCTGCGGGTTCGCAGGCGGTGAAGCTGCCGGGCTTCCCCTGGGGCGACAAGCGCATGATGGATTCGACCGATGCGCTCGATCTCGCCGATGTGCCGGAGAGCCTGCTCGTCGTCGGCGGCGGCATCATCGGTCTCGAAATGGCCTGCGTCTACGACGCGCTGGGCACGAAGGTCACCGTCGTCGAACTGCTCGATCAGCTCATGCCCGGCGCCGACCCGGACCTCGTGCGCCCGCTGCAGCAGCGCCTGCAGAAGCGCTACGCCGGCATTCACCTGAAGACCAAGGTCGCGAAGATCGAGGCTCAGGCCGACGGCCTGCTCGCAACGTTCGAAGGCGAAAAGGCGCCCGCGCCGACGCGCTACGATCGCGTGCTCGTCGCGGTCGGCCGCTCGCCGAACGGCGGCAAGCTCGACGCGCACAAGGCCGGTGTCAGCGTGACCGAGCGCGGCTTCATTCCGGTCGACAAGCAGATGCGCACGAACGTGCCGCACATCTTTGCGATCGGCGATCTCGTGGGCAATCCCATGCTCGCGCACAAGGCCACGCACGAAGGCAGGGTCGCGGCCGAGGTCGCGGCCGGGCACAAGAGCGAATTCGTCGCGCGCGTGATCCCGAGCGTCGCCTACACCGATCCGGAAGTGTCCTGGGTCGGCGTCACCGAAGCCGAAGCCAAGAAAGAAGGCATCGCCTACGGCGTCGGCAAGTTCCCGCATGCGGCGTCGGGTCGCGCGATCGGCATCGGCCGCACCGAAGGCTTCACCAAGCTGATCGTGGACGAGGCCACGCACCGCGTCATCGGCGCCGGCATCGTCGCACCGAACGCCGGCGACCTCATCGCCGAAATCGCGCTGGCGATCGAAATGGGGGCCGAGGCAGGCGACATCGGCCTGACCATCCATCCACACCCGACCCTCAGCGAATCGGTTGGCATGGCGGCAGAAGTGTACGAAGGAACGTGTACGGATATCGTGGCGCCGAAGAAAAAATAACGGCCATGTTCAACGAGGGCGAAAAATGGTTT
>CAMLSI010000286.1 GCA_946482585.1 uncultured Lysobacteraceae bacterium | reverse complement strand
CGTGTAGCCGATGACTTCGGAACCACCGTCGCTCGCGGGCGAGTCGAACGCCACGCTGATCGAGGCATTGCCGGGTGTGAGCGCGACATTGCGCGGCGGGGTCGGGCGCGCGGCCGGCGTCACGCTCGCGGACGTCGCCGACCAGGGGCTCCAGCCGACCGCGTTATGCGCACGCACGCGGCAGGTCACCGCGACCCCGTTCGTGAGGCCGCCGACGACGATCGGCGAGGCCGGTCCCGAGGCGGTCTGGCTGCCGCATTCGACGAGATAGTCGTCCACGGGGCTCGTGCCCGGATCGGCCGGCTGCAGGAAATTGACGCTGACCTGGCCGTTGCCGCGCACGACCTCGCCGATGAACGGCGCGGTCGGTGCGGCCGGTGTGATTACGGTGTGAGAGATCGGCGACGCGATGGAGGCCGCGTAGGCGCCGTTGCCGCCGTAGCTCGCCGTGAGCGGCTTCGTGCCGGCGGTCGAGGACGTCAGCGCACAGCTGCCGCTCGCGCTGTTGCCGCTGCCCGCGAGCGTCGCGGTGCAGATGACCGAGCCCTCGCCGACCGTCACGCTGCCCGTGATGTCCGCGCTGCCGGACGCGCGCGTGACGGTCACCGTCACGGTGTAGGGCTGGCCCGGCGCAGACGGGTCCGGCGTGTCCGAATCGATCGTGACGGAGGTCGGAATCAGCGGCACGGTCGGCACGCGCGAGCGAAACACGTCGGTGTAATTCCAGAGGTCGCCCGGAGCGAGATGGGTCGCGGCGCTGCTGAAGGCCATGCGGCCGTCGTTGGCCACCGCATGCGGTCCGGCCGCGACCGGTGCATTGGACGGCGCGCCGGTCTCGTCGACCGAAACGAGGTGCAGATAGCCGGTTTGCAGATTTTTGACATAAGCGAGCGCCGTGCCGGCGGCGACGCCATCGGCGAGCCCCGCCTGCGCGCAGACGAAGCCGGCCCATTGCGCGTTGCCGCTGATCGCCGCGTTCGTGCAGTCGCCGCCGGTGCCCGCCTGGCCCGTCGTGGCGGTGTTGATGCGCGTGACGGATCCGCTGGCGAGATCCTTCAGGAACACGTCGATGCGGCCGTTGTCGTCGCCGGCGACGAGGTTGCTCGCCGCCGACAGGAACGTGACGTAGCGGCCGTCGCTGCTGATGGACGGTTCGCCGCTGGCGCCGTTGCCCGGCGTGCCGTCGACCGCGCTGCTCGCGCGCAGCAAGCTGCCGTCGGCGAGCACCTTCACGTAGATATCGGCCACGCCGTTCGTGTCGTCGGTCGCGAGGTTCGTGGCGAGGCTCGTGAAGGCCACGCGCGTGCCGTCGTCGTTGATCATGGCCTGCGTGCTGTCGCCGTTGGCCAGTGTGCCGCTCGCGGTGGTGCTGACCATCGTCGTCGCGTTGGTCGTGCGATTCTTCACGAACACGTCTTCCACGCCGTTCGTGTCGCCGGCCGTGAGCGTCGTGTCGGTCGCGCGGAACGCGATGAGGGTCGCGTTGCTGTTCAACGTCACGGGTCCGAGCACGGTGCCCGTGCTGACCTGCGTGCCACTCGAATCGGTGCTTGCGCGGAAGAATACGAACTGGTCCCGGTTGGTCATGACGATGTCGGGCAAGCCGTTCGAATCGGAGACCGGGAAGAACGCCTGCGCCGTGCGCAGCGCGACCCAGGCGTTGTCGGCGCTGATGAACGGCGAGTCGGCGTTCTGCCCGAGCGATGAGGTGCTGTAGGGCAGGGCGAAGCTCGTGCTGCCGTTGGTGTAGAGGAACGCGTCGGGCACGCCGTTCGCGTCGTTGACGGTGTTGGTGTTCGCGTTCGACACGTACAGCACGCGGCTGCCGTCGCGAGAGATCATCGGCGCCGTGCTGTCGCCGTTGGAGCGCACGCCGTCGTTGACAGCCGCGCGCTGCGCCGCGAAATAGTCGCGGTCGTAGACGAACAGGTCCTGCAGGCCGTTCCAGTCGTTGATCGTGATGTTGGCGTTCGACGAATGGCCGCTCACGAAGCGGCCGTCATCGCTGATCGACGGTGCGTAGACCCCGCCGGTGAGCAGGAACGGACCGCTTGAGCTTCGATCCAGCCGCGTCAGTTCGCCCGTGGCGAGGTTGCGCTTGTACAGGCGCATCGTCGCGCCCGTCGCCTGCGAATAGAAACTGAGCTGGAACGCGAGATAGCGTCCGTCTGGCGAGATGGCCGGTGCAGTGCCGACAGCGCCCATCAGCGTGTTGCCGTCGGCCTGTGCGCGCTGCACGGCGCCGGTCTGCATGTCCTTGATGTAGACGTCCGGGTTTGCGGCGTTGTAGGGCAGGGCAAGGTCGCGCGAGTACGACTCGAACGCGACATAGCGTCCGTCCGCGCTGACGACGGGTTTCTCGCTGCTGCTGTTCGCCCGCACGCCGGCCGCGGTCGCGCTGGCCAGTCGAATCTGCCGCGTCACGCGATCCTTGATGTAGACGTCCGTTCCGATGTCGGTGTCCTCGGGCACGAAGTTCGACGCCTGCGAGGCGAACACGACGTAGCGGCCGTTCGCGCTGATGAAGGGCTGATGGTTGCGGAAATTGGCAATCGACTCGTCGCCCGCCGTGCTGACGAGATCGAGCGCGCCCGTCAGCATGTCCTTCACATAAATATCGTTGTGGATATTGTTGTCAGGCGGCAGCAGCCGTTCGAAGGTCAGGAAGGCCACGTAGCGGCCGTCCGCCGAGATGGAGGTCGGCATGCCTTCGAATTCGTTGTCGAGCACCGATTGCGAGCCGTCGCTGCGCATCGAGATACGCACCGTGCTGTCGGTGACGAGATCCTTCACGAACACGTCGCGCACGCCGTTCGTGTCGTTCGGCACGAGGTTGGTCGCGAGCGAGCTGAAGACCACGTAGCGTCCGCTGCCGCTGAGCGCGAAGTCGCCGGATTCGCCGTTCGCCTGTTCGCCGCTGCTCGAGGTGTTGACGCGCCGGATCAGCGAGGTCTTGGAATCGCGCACGAAAAGATCGGCCAGGCCGTTGGTGTCGCCGGGCACGAAGTTCGTCGCTGCCGACTGGAACAGCAGATAGCGACCGTTCGCGCTGAGCGACTGACGGTTGCCTTCGGACGCGCCGTTGGCGTCGTCGTAGCTGCGCTCGCCGCCGCTGACCATCGTGAGTTTGGGATCGATCACCTGCACCGTGAACGGCGCGCTGTCGCGTGCGGGATGATTGCCGTTGCCCGACCATCTCGCGACGAGCTGGTGCACGCCCGGCGTCGCGCTGCTCCACACGCAGCCGCCGCTGGCCGCCGAATAGACGCGGCAGAAATCGGTACCGTCGGTCACGTCGACATACCCGCCCGGCACGGTCTCCAGATAGCGCGTGATCTGGAAATCGACATAGACGAAAGCGCCCTGGCCGGCGCGCACGACGGTCGGCGATACGCGGGCGATACGCAGCTGCGTGATATCGAGCGGCGTCGTCGCGGCGCTCGCGGCCCATTGTCCCTGCGTCGCAAAATTCGCGGCGAGCGCATGCGTGCCGGCATCGACCGGCACGAACGAGCACTCGCCGGTTTCGCCGGGCGTGCCGTCGAGCGTGATCGTGCAGCGTGACGTGGTGAGATCGCCCGGCGGACCGTCGAGCACCTCGACGAGTCCCTGGGGCTGGCCGCCTTGTGCCGGCGTTTCGTCGACGCGGACCTTGACCGTCACCGGTGCGAACGGCTGCGGAGCGGCCGGCAACACCTCGACGATGCTCAGCGCCGTCGGACGCGCGTCGGCGACGGTCTGCGGCAGCGTCGCCGTGGCGGGCGACGCCGCGCCGTCACCGGCATAGCAGAGCCGGAGCGTGCGCGCGCCCGTCGTGTTGAACGTGATGCTGCAGCGATCGCCCGGCAGCGCGACGCTGCACTGGTGCGCGGGATCCGGCGGCGGCGACGCGCAGTCGGGCGCATCCTTCACGACGACGGTGCCGCCGAACGCGATCGGCGGCGCGCCGAACGGCGGGCCGAGCGTCCATCGCACCTCGAGCGGCGCTCCGACGGCCACCGGTTCGCTGCTCGATGCGACCGCACTGAACTGTACCGTGCCGGCGACGGCGTGCGCCTCGGTGTCGCTGCTGCTGTCGAAGCCGCCGTAGCCGAGGTATTCCGCGGTGAGCGTCCGGTGGCCGCCGACGTTCGGCGCGAGCTGGCACTCGCCGGTTTCGTTCGCGGTCCCCGCGAGCGTGAGGCTGCAATAGGCCGTGTCCGGATCCTGGCGATCGCCGTCGCGCACTTCGACGACGCCGGACGGATGCGCGGCGAGCGGATTGCCCGCGGCCTTGGCGACGTTGACGCGCACGGCGAACGGCTGCGTGCCGCTGCTCGCGTCGGGCAGGTCGGAAACGATCGTCGTCACCGTGTTCGCGCCCGGCGTCATGTACCAGTTCACCGACGGGTTGAAGCGCATGCGCGAACTGAAGACGACCCAGTCGTTGGGCTGGATGCGTGCGCTGCCGAGACTCGTCGAGGCGAAGGCCGTGGTGTTGTCGAAGCGCACCGGGATGTGGCACGTCTCGCCGACGGGATTCGTGTAGCGGCCGATGTAGACGAGTTTCGTGCGGTAGTCGTCCGCCGTGCCCACGATGCCGTCCAGCCCCGCGCGCGCGAGGCGCAGCATGGCGATGTCGTCGTGCTGCAGGTGACGCTGCGCCTCGCCGGGCCGTGCGCCCTGCACGGCCACGGCTTCGGCATCGGCGAAGCCGAGCGCGGCCAGCACGTTGCGCGTGCCGTTCGCGGCGAACGCGTGGCCGGTCGGCAGCGCGCTCGGCGCGCGGATCATCGTCGTCCGGTCGACCACGTCCGGCAACACGCCCGGATTGTTCACCGTGCGTTGGTACCAGTGCAGGTTGACGTCGTCGCCGCGTACGTCGTCGGCGGAGCCGTGAATGCCATCGGCACCGGCGGCCTGGTTGAACACGCCGTTCGGGCCGCGCGTGCTTTTCGTGCCGTAATACGCGTCGCCGCCAAGGCCCGATTCGTCGGCGTGGTTGGGATGCCCGAGGCCGTGCGCATGCAGCATCTCGTGCAGCAATACGCTTTCGAAGTCGTACTGGCCCGCCGGCACGTCGGCAGTGGTGCCCTCCGCGTAGGTGTTGCGTGCGAGCGAGCGGAACGTGTTGAGCGTCTCGATGACGTTGCGCACCGCCGGTTCGGCGGCGATCGCGAGTGCCGCGTCACCGCCGAGATCGACGCAGACGCGGATGGCTTCCTGCTCGCCGCCGTAGCCGCTGAAGGTGCGCGCATGTGTGCGCGCGTCGGGTTCGGTGTCGCTGCCGTTGATGTAGGCACCGGCGTGAACGTCGGGGCAGAGCAGCGGAATCGATACGGTCAGCAGAGCCGGAAGGCGAAGGCGCTTCATGGCGTGCCTCCGTCGATGCGCGTCGCATCGCTGCGACCGGCCAGCGCTTCCAGCGCGCGCACGGCTGCCGCCATCTGTTGCAAGGTTTCATTGTCCGCGTACTGCGCCGCCGCTGCGGGCAGGGCCGCCCAGCCCGCGCTGGCAGCTTTGCCGGCGCTGTGCCAGCGCAGTTCGTAGTAGTCGCCGTCCGGTTCGCTTTGCCGCGTGGAACCGGCGCCGGCCTTCCTGCGCTCCGCGGCCGCGAGTGCGTCGCTGAGGCGCTTCGCGTCGAAGCTGCGCAATGCCGGCTGATCGACGCGACGGCGCAGCGCGTCGAGCGCGGCCTTGTCGAGGTCGAGGCGATAGTCGCCCGCGTCGCGCCGGTAGCCGGGGCGATGCACCCGCGTGCACCCGTCGTCGTAGACGCTGACCGAGGTGGTGCGATCGAGGTCCGGGGCGATGCCGCCGGCGACGATACGCAGTTCGATCGCCGGCCCGCCGCCGGTACAGGGCGACGCCGCAACGGCGAGGCCGGTGCGGCTCGACAGGAATACCAGCAACGCACACAGAACTACACGGACCGGCAGACACCGGCACACTCCCACGGACATAGAACCCCCGGACGGCTGGCGGGCAGGGCTCGAGGCCCGTCCCGGTCAAAACGGCTGCTTTCGGAGCCCGCACGACGGGGCTCAGGGGTCGCTACCGTTTTTTCGGGGGGCGAACTGTCACGGGCGGGCGGCGATTGCGCCTCGGCGCGAGAAACCCTCCCCCTTCGACGGACCTGATCGGTGAGGTTTCTCAGCACACAACAATTCTGACACCCTCAGGCGTAACGCGTGGTCGCCCTCGCACTCGTGCGCGATGCCTGATTTTCAGTCATCGATGACTGATTTTTCCTCAGCGTTGACTGACGATCACGCATCGGTGAGTGAATTTCACTCAGCGATGACCGATCGCCACCCAGCCATGACTGAATTTCACTCACGCGAGACTGAAATTCAGTCACCCGCGAGTAGCGCGGTACGCATCGATGACTGAATTTCACTCATCGATGCGTGATCGGCACTCGTCGATGACTGACTCGCACCCAGCGATGACTGAAATTCACTCGCCCGAGACTGAATTTCAGTCACGCATGAGTGATGCGGCGCTCATCGACGAGTGAAATTCACTCATCGATGCGTGATCGGCAGTCATCGATGACGGATCTACATCCGGCGGCGATGGACATTCACTCCGGCGAATCTGCCGCTCACCGGCGCGAGCACGACGCGTCGGGAGTTTCGGATTTCCGGTATGCAGGGGTGGGGCAGGCAAAGCCGGCAAAGCCGGGACGACTCATGGCCGCCCCGGCAGCAGGAACTCACGGCCCCGGCTGGAAACTCGCTTCCATGAGCCCGCGCACATCGCGCGACAGAATCGCGAGCGCATCGAGAATGCCGCCGTGCGAACGCGAATCCGGTGCTTCGAGCTGCGCGGTCGCCACCGTCTCGCTGAGCGCCTGAATCGCGGCGATGCGATCGAGGATTTCTTCCTGCAACGCCTCGCGCTGCGCTGGTGTGTCGAGCACATACGCAAACATCACCGGCTCGGCCGACGGCACGTC
>CAMLSI010000285.1 GCA_946482585.1 uncultured Lysobacteraceae bacterium | reverse complement strand
CGACGACGCCATCGAAGCAACCAATGCACGTGTCGCGCAGGAGAACCACCGCGCGCCGGCGATCACGGCGCAGACGCGCGAGCAGTTGCGCGACTATCTCGTGTCGGGGGAACCAGTCCCGGCCACGACGTTCGCGCTGCACCACCTCGCCGAGAAGGCTGTCCACCACGCGCTGGAACGGATCACGGAACGCGAAGGCGCATCGCTGGTGCTGCTGCTCAAGCTGTGCCGTTTCTTCGGGCTGCTGGTGAACCAGTCGGGCTGGCTCATGTACCACGCGACGGGGGCCGTGGAGGCGCTGCGGCGCCGGACCGGCCAACCGGCGATGCTGGAATACGCGCTCGCGCTGGCCGGCATGGGCGTGCCCACGGACAAGCTGCTGTACGCGTTCGGCAACGTGCGTGAGCGGATACGTCCCGGCGAACGCAGTGCCGAGGATCTGTGGCCGTTCTTCGCGCACTACGTGAACGCGGTGTCGCACGAGCTGAAGTGGAAAGTGCAGAACTATCCGACCGCGGATCACAGCGCGCGCTTCCGCGCGCTGGGCCTGTTGCCGCAGGTGCCGCCGGAGCTGGTCGCATGGCTGCTGGAGATTGCGCTGACCGGCCCGAAAGCGCAGCGCGGCCCGGCCCGCGCTGTGCTGGCGCGTCTGCCCCAGCGCGACGGCCATGTCATCGCCGCGCTGTCCGACGGCAAGGCGGATGTGCGCGCCGCCGCGGCCGCGTGGATACGCGACCTCGGGCTGGAAGCCGCGGTGCCGGCATTGGAAAAAGCCGCCAAAACGGAAAAGCAGGAAGCGGCCAAAGGCGCGCTGCTGGAAACGCTGATCGCGCTGGGCCGCAGCACGGCGCCCTTCGTCGATCGCAAGGCCCTGGCCAAGGACGCGGAGAAGGCCTGGACCAAAGGCGCCGGCAAGGATCTCGAATGGTTCGACTGGGAGGCGTTGCCGCCGGTGAGCTGGGCGGATACGGCGCAGACGGTCGATCCGGTGCTCGTTCGCGGCATGGTCATCCAGGCGGTCAAGCAGAAGACGCCGGAACCGCATGCGCTGCTGCGGCAGTACTGCGCGATGTTCGAGCCGCGCAGCCGCGAGGCGCTGGGCCAGCACCTGCTCAAGGCCTGGATCGCCGAGGACACCCGGCCGATCGACGAAGATCGGGCCAGGCGGTCCGCGCAGGAAAGCGCCCGCACCACGCACCAGTTCATGGCGCAGAACCCTCAGTACTACGCCGGCAGTCCCCAGCTGAACTATACGATTGAACAGTTATACGATGCGTTGCTGCCGAAATACCTCAGGCAGCCCGTGGGCACCGCGATCGCCAGCAAGGGCATCCTCGCGCTGGCCGCGGCCTGCGCGGGCGGCCGCGCCGTGCCGGTCGTGGCGCGCTATCTGAAGGAGTACTACGGCACGCGCGCCGCGCACTGCAAGGCGCTGATCGCGATGCTGGCCTGGATTCCCGATCCGAGTGCCGTGCAGTTGCTGCTCGCGGTCGGCAATCGCTTCCGCACCAAGGGCATCCAGGAAGAAGCCGCCCTTCAGGTCGAGGCACTGGCCGAGCGCAAGGGCTGGACCGTGGCCGAACTGGCCGACCGCACGATTCCCGCAGCGGGCTTCGACGAAACCGGCACGCTGAGGCTGAGCTACGGCGATCGCGAATTCGTCGCGCGGCTGATGCCCGACTTGACCATCCAGTTGTACGACGAGAACGGCAAAAAGCTCGCCGCCCTGCCCGACCCGCGCAAGGACGACGATGAAACCCTCGCCAAGGAATCGAAAAAGAGTTGGTCGGAAGCCAAGAAAACCCTGAAGACGACCTTGGCGCAGCAGACCGACCGCCTCTACGAAGCGCTCTGCACGCAGCGCGAATGGCCGTTCGAAGACTGGAACCGCTACCTCCTGCAGCACCCGATCGCGCGCCACCTGGTGGAATCGCTGATATGGGCCGTGGTCGAGGACGGCCAGGTCCGGGCGACGTTCCGGCCGCTCGGGGACGGCTCCCTCACGGATGTCGACGACAACACCGTCACCGTCGCCGACACGGCCAAGGTGCGCATCGCGCATGCGTTCATCCTGCCCGCGGAGCTGGCCGAGCGCTGGCAGCAGCACCTGAGCGACTACAAGGTCATGCCGCCGTTCCCGCTGTTCGGACGCGGTGTGTACCGCCTGCCGGCCGACCTGGAGCCGGCCCAGGAACTCAAGGATTTCGAAGGCTACGTATTACCCAATTTCACCTTGCGCAGCCGCGCGCAGAAACTGGGCTACGCGCGGGCGAACAACGGCGAAAGCTGGTTCACCGACTACACCAAGACCTATCGCGGACTCGGCATCACCGCCGTGATCGAATTCAGCGGCAGCAGCTTTCCGGAAGAAAACAAACCCGTCGCCCTGCTCAGCCTGAAGTTCGTGCGCGTCGAAGAGGATTTCCAGGAAAGCCTCACCCTTGGCGAGGTTCCCGGCCTGCTGCTGTCGGAGTGCTACCAGGATCTGCGCCAGATCGCCGCCGAGAGCAAAGGCTTCGATCCGCAATGGGCGAAAACCTGCGGCGTGTGAGGCCGCGGATAGCGGGCGGTCGCCATCGGCGACCCGCACGATCGCGCAGAGCGGGCTGCTTCACCGCCTCGATCGTGCGCTCGCTGCCGCGGGCATACGCAACCGCGAGCGCACGGCTCTGACGTAGCGTCCCGACGGAACCGATGAGGCCGACCCTGGCCCGCCTCCGCCCATTCCCGCGTGTAGTCGGACAACCCGATCCGCCAGGAGTGCTCGTCATGTCGCGTCTTGCCGCTTGCGTCGTCGTATCGCTGTTGCCCGTCGGTGCCGCGCTGGCCGACTACGCGCTGGGCACCATCGGCAATACGGTGCTGAAGAATTCCATCGCCGGCGCCAGTCAGTTCGGCTACGGCTCGACCACGGGCGATGTCGACGGCGACGGCACCGACGATCTGATCGTCGCACCGAACGGCGGCGCCGCGTTGCGCATCCTGCGCGGCGTCGCCTGGGACGTCGGTACGACCGGCACTCCGATCAAGTTCCTCGCCAGCACGTTCGAGCCCGGCGTCGGCTTTCGCGGCAACACGCTCGTCAGCGGCGATTTCGACGGCGACGGCCGCGACGAGATCGCGTTCGGCAATCCGTCGTACAGCGTGTCGGTGCCGTCCGGTGGCCGCGCCTATGTCGCGCGGCGCGACAATGCCGGCGTCTGGGACGTGGTCACGACGATCCAGCAGGGCAACAACGGCTATCCCGGCGTGCACGAGGCCGGCGATGGCTTCGGCAACGCGCTCGCCGCCGGCGATTTCGACAACGACGGGTATGACGATCTCGCGATCGGCGCGCTCGGCGAAGCGGTCGGCACGGTCGACGAGGCCGGCGCCGTGATGATCGAGTACGGCACGGCCGCCGGCATCACGTCGGCGCGCGGCACGCTGGTCACGCGCAACAGCGACGGCCTCACGTTCGATCCGCTCGAAGGCGACCGCTTCGGCTATTCGCTCGCGAGCGGCGACTTCGATGCCGACGGCTACGACGATCTCGCGATCGGCGCAACGGGGGCGCGCTGCACCGACGGCACGACGAAGAGCGGCGCGGTCGTCGTCATGTACGGCAGCGCGAGCGGCATCGTGAACACGCGCTCGCGCATTTTCCGGCCCGGCGTCGGCGCGATGCTCGGCACCTGCGCGGGCGGAACGCAATTCGGTCTCGCCCTGCAGGCCGCGGGCTTCGACAGCGGCCTGACATCGGATCTGGCGATCGGCACGTACGTCGATGCGGTGCACGTCGTCTACGCGGGCGCGTCGGGCCTGGAAACCGCGGGCAACCAGCGCTTCACGCCGGCGGACGTGCCCGGCGCATCGGCGAATTCGCGCTTCGGCTCGAAGCTCGCAGCGGGCCGCCTGCGCCGGCCCACGTCGGGCCTCGTCTTCGGCCGCGTGAGTCTCGTCGTCGGCGCGCCCGGCGAAGCGGCGAACGGGCTCGACGAATCCGGCTCGGTGACGATCCTGCATTCCGGCGGTAGCGGGCTGACGACGAGCGGCGCCGAGCGCTGGACGCGCACCGCCGCACGCCGCATCGGCGCGCCGGCGATCGAAGACCGCTACGGCAGTTCGCTGACGACCGGCGACTACAACGACGACGGCGCCGTGGATCTCGCGATCGGCGTGCCGTACTACGACGATGGCGCAACCGCGGATGACGGCGCCGTCGAAGTGCTGTACGGCAGCGAGTTGATTTTCCGCGACGGATTTCAACCGTAGCGACGATGCCGGTCGCGTGCGCTCGCGGTAGCGTGTGCTCGCGCGAGCGAGCGCACGATCGAGGCGGTGAAGCGGCCCGCCCCGCGCGATCGTGCGGCCCGCCGATGGCGACCACACGCAACGTCCGAGCGGCGCGCATTCCCGGTCGCGTGCGCTCGCACCGGCTAACGAACGGTCAGCACATAGATGCCGATGTCGCCGGTGCCCTGCGACGTATTGCCGAAATTGCACACGCGCAGCAGGACAGTACCGGCGCTGACCACTTTCAACGGCTGCACCATCATGTTCGCGGGCAGCGAGGCGCTGGTCTGCAGGTTGAACAGCACCAGGTCGTTCACCTGAGCGCCCGGGATGCTGACGTTGTAGTCGTTGCAGTCGTTCGCTCCCACTGTGACGGCGATGGCGCCATTGCTGTAGCCGCCCGCGATCTTTCCGCGCGTGATGCTGTCATTGGCGATGGCCGCGGTGCCCACGGCGCCGCTGGCGATCTTGTCGGCCGTGACCGCGTCGGACGCCAGCTCGCTGGTGCCGACGGACGACGCAAGAATTTTGGAAGCGGTGACCGAATCCGCCGCGAGCTTGGAATTGGTCACGGCGCCGGCCGCGATATTGGTGTTGCCGACGGCACCCGCCGCCAAGTCCGGATCCGGATAAGTGCCCGTCAACGCGCCGCCGGCCGGGCCTCCGATGCTGCCGCTCAGGCTGAACTGCGAGACCGGCGTCGTGGCGACCGCCTGGCGCGGCAGCAACGGCGTGCCTTCCACGCTGACCTGCAGATACAGCTGGGTGCCGGTGAACGCCCCCGGAAATCCCAGCGACAGCGAGAAAATGCCGTCGACGACGGGAAAATCGGTCTCGGTGATCGTTGCGCCGACCTGACTGCCGCCGGTCGGCTGGTCGTACAACGCGAACGCCAGATCGAAATTGCCGTTGGCCGGCGCGCCGCTCTGCTGCAGGCGCCCCTGATACGTGAAATTCGGCAATTGTGGAATCGTTTGCGCGGCGGCCGCACCGGTCCAGGCCAGGCAAACCGCCAGCGCGATGCGACGCAGCGCGACCGGGCCGCAGGAATGAGTATTCATCACATGCACTCCTCGAAGCCGGCGGAGAAGACGCTGTCGCGGCGCTGCCGGCCGGGTCCCGCCCAGTAACCCGCCTGCACCGTGAATCCGCCGCCGCTGGTCGTGCCGACGACGGGCTGTCCCAGGGTGCTCTCCAGCATCCGGCAGCCGCCGGCCGAGTGGCTCGTACCGCCGCCGGCCGCGATGACATGACTGCCGATCTGCTGCGCCACGGTCGGCCCCGCGAGCACGGCGCCGGCCAGCAGAACCAGCCCGAACCGCGACGCTCCCGCGCGCCGGCGCGCGCGCCACGATGGACTCCTCGACGATGCGATGCGCATGGATCATGTCTCCCGATTTCGATGGCGACGCACCGACGCAAACGCGCGGGCGCGGAACGACGAACATCGCGCGGCCTCCACGGTGACGGCACGCGCGAGCCTGCCCCCCCCCGAAAGAGAACGGAAAGAATGGCGGCAAGGGGCCAGTCGAACGAAGACAGGTCCGCCTGCGGACACGGCTGGCCGGACACCGCACGCCTTCCCGACATCGCCGGCAGCCGCCTGATCGGCCGGCGAGATCGGAAGCCCCGTCGCTGTGCCATCGATCGCCGTTACCATCGCGCGACACTGGGCCATCATCGGGTCGTGCGATGCATCGATTGCTTGCGGTAGCGGCGGCGGGACTGTGGGGTGCGGTTTGCCTGGTGGCCACGGCCACCGAACCGCCGCGCGAGTCGTTCGATCTGCGTGTGCCGGTCGCACCGGCTGCCTATGCGGTGGACGGACACCGGACGCTGGTCTACGAACTGCACTTGAACAACTACGCCGCCGACGCACTGGAGCCCACCGCCATCGCCGTGATCGACGCCGACCGCGGCGAGGTGTTGCTGCGCTACGAAGCGGCACAGCTGGCGCAGCATCTGGACCGCTCGGGTCTGCAGCGCCCCGTCACCGACACGGGCGGCATCGCGCCGGGCCGCCGCGGTATTGTCTTCGTCGAGCTGACACTCGCGGCGCAACAGCGGTTGCCGAAGCAGCTGCGTCATCGCGTCGAATATCGCGATGCCACCGCGGCGCCGGCGGCGCACGCGGTCGAAGGCGGAGACGTCGCGATCCGGACGCGGCCGGTGACGGTGCTGGGACCGCCCTTGCGCGGCGGCCCCTGGGCCGCGGTCTATGACGCGGGCTGGGAGCGCGGTCACCGGCGTGTCGTCTTCGCCGTCGACGGCAAGGCGCGTACGCCCGGGCGGCATGCGGCGGACTGGGTCCGGCTGGACACGAATGGCCGCAAGCAGCAGGGCGACGGCCATCGCGCGGCCGACACCTACAGCTACGGCGAAGACGTACTCGCGGTCGCCGACGGCACGGTAGTCAAGGTGCGCAACGATCTGCCCGAACGGCAACTACTGACTGAACGGGCGAAGCACGATCTGGCGACCGGCAGCGGCAACGTCGTTGCGCTGGATATCGGCGGCGGCCGTTTCGCCTACTACGGCCATCTGCGTCCCGGCAGCGTGCGCGTGCGCGTCGGCCAGCGCGTGCGCAAGGGCGACGCGATTGCCCAGGTCGGCTTCAGCGGCAGTGCATCGGATCCGCAGCTGCATTTCCATCTCGGCGACGCCCCCGATGC
>CAMLSI010000284.1 GCA_946482585.1 uncultured Lysobacteraceae bacterium | reverse complement strand
CACCGGCCGCTGAGACCCGTTGCGGAAAATCGGAGCCAGCTCCGATTGGAAAACGATGGCTCCAAACCGGGACACCCACTTTTCCGCAAGTCCGGCGAATTCGGGACGTGGTGCCCGCGGATTTCGTGGAAGCGAGCGTGACCCCGGCCCTGGTCGAGGAATTCAACAAGGCGTGCGCCTGAGTGCAGGCCGGTGACGCTCACGCCGCGATTGCGCGCACGCGTCGCGGCGTGACGTCCGGGACGTGTGCCGCCGGCACTAGTGCCGGAACAGTACGATGCCGATTTCCAGCGCAATCAGCAGGGTGATCGCGATCTCGAGCACTTCGGCGCGTCGACTCGACGCTTCTTCGTACAGCGCCGAATAGGTGTCGCGGATGATGGCGAGCTTGCGGTCGACGGCAGCGCTGACGCTCGGTACGCGGAACAGTTCGAGTGCGGCGCTGTAGACACGCGCCAGGTAGACGTCCTCGGTCACCTGCAGCGCGTTGTCGACCTTTTCGGTGAGTTCGGTGACTTCGGCCACCATCGTGTACAGGCGGCGCGCCAGATGGGCGAACCGGCGCGAGGCGAGCAGCGATGTGGCGCCGCGCGCCCTTTCCACGCGGTCGTACATCAGCGGCAGTTCGTCGTCGAGCAACTCGTCGTAGTAGCGGAACTCGACGAGCTGCGCATTCGCGATTTCGATGACGTCGATGACGTCGGAGTCGCCGCGCGGCTCATAGATGAAGGCGCGATCCCAGGTCAGCACGACGAGATCGTCGGTGTAGTAGGAAAAGCTGCGCCGGAGAATGTCGCGTGAGGCATCGTCCGACAGCGGCCGCGACTCGCCCGATAGCAGCGCGACCAGATCCACGCAGTGGCGAAGCTCGGCACCGCTCAGCGGTTGCGCCAGCGTGTGTACGACACAGAGCAGGTAGTCCTCCTGCAACAGCGACGGACCGGGACGTTCGAGCGCCGGAGCGATGATGTCGCGCACCTGGTCGAGCAGGTTCGTCCACAACGCCGTCCCGGATGACGGGCCGATGGCCGCGTCGAGCGCGTTGCAGCGCGCGGAGAAATCGGTCCAGGTCAGTTCGCCGACGAAAACGCGCGCCGACAAGGCGACGACGCCGAAGTCGTAGAGCCTTGCGCTGAGCACGGCTGGCGTGGCGCGGCCGGCCAACTCGATCGCCGATTCTCCGAGGGGCACTTCTAGCGGCGGGACGTTGAACGACACCGCCTTGGGTGCGGCCGTGTTCAGGCGGCCACGGCTGCCGGCAACGCCGACATGCTTCGCCCATAGCGCTTCGGCGCTGCCAAGGTCGATCGCATAGGAAACATCGAACAGCCGCGTCGCCACGATTTCGCCTGTTCGGATGGTCACGGTGGACATGCTTGCCTCCTCTTGAGCGCCTGCCGCGGCGCGGCTGGCGACACGGCTGACATCATCCTCCCGATGTCTTTCACCCGATCGGGCGCGTCCGCGCGGTGCCGATCGGCTTCGACCGTTCTACTACCGGCGCACCCGCCGCAGGCGGCCACGACATTCTCTTCACCTTTTCCGGACGGCGTAAGTCGTAGGTAGTGAGGGTGGCCAAGCGGGCACCTGGACGATGACGATGAATTTTTCTGGCACTGCCGGCGAGAGGGACGAACTGTTTCGGCTGCTCGTCGACCGCGTGAAGGACTACGCGATTTTCGGCCTCGATCCGGCCGGCATCGTGGTCAGCTGGAATACCGGCGCCGAGCACATCAAGGGCTACAAGGCCAGCGAGATCATCGGTCACCATTTTTCGCGCTTCTATCCCGAGGAGGCGATCCGGTCGGGCTGGCCGCAGACCGAGCTGGCCGAGGCGACGCGCCTGGGCCGTTTCGAGGACGAAGGCTGGCGAATCCGCAAGGACGGGTCGAAGTTCTGGGCGAATGTAGTGATCACCGCGCTGTTCGACGACGGCGGCGTGCTCCGCGGGTTCGCGAAGGTGACGCGCGATCTCACCGAACGGCAGCGTATCGAACGGCTCGAGGCCGACGCACAGGTGATGGGCGAATTCGTGGCGATGCTCGCGCATGAGCTGCGCAATCCCCTCGCGCCGATTCGCAACGCCGTCGCGGTCGTCCGGCACCGCAACACCGAACCGGCGACGGCCGCCTGGGCCTGGGACGTGATCGATCGTCAGTCCCGGCATATGAGCAAGCTCGTCGACGATCTGCTCGACGTGAGCCGGATCTCCCGCGGACTGGTGCGGCTGGACCGCCGCCGGATACGGCTGCAGCCTGTCCTCGAGGGGGCCGTGGAAACAGTGCGTCCGGCCATTGCGGACAAGCAACATCGGATCGAGATCGCCTGCGAGGGCGACCCCGTGGTGCGCGGCGATCGCACGCGGCTGATGCAGGTGCTGACGAACTTGCTCAGCAACGCCTGCAAATACACGCCGACCGGCGGCACGATCAAGGTCCGGATGGACGTGCCCGAAGGCCAGGCACGGATCAGCATCAGCGATACCGGGGTCGGCGTGCCGCCGGATCTGCTGCCGCGGATCTTCGACCTGTTCACGCAGGACAAGCGCGCGCTCGACCGGTCGGAGGGCGGCCTGGGGCTCGGCCTGGCGATCTCCAAGCAACTCGTCGAGATGCACCATGGCCGCATCACCGCCGAGAGCGCCGGACGCGGCTGCGGGAGCACGTTCACGGTGACGCTGCCGCTGTTCCGCGGCGAAGTGCGGGACGGCGTGGATGCGGTGACGGTGCTCATCATCGACGACAACCGCGATGCGGCGATGACGCTGAAGACCATGCTCGATCTGGAGGGCTATTCGTGCTCGGTGGCCTATGACGGCGAATCCGGCCTCGAACGTGCGCGGGAACTTCTGCCGGACGTGATCCTGCTCGACATCGGCTTGCCCGGCATGGACGGCTACAGCGTGGTGCGCGAGATCCGCCGCGACCTCGATCTCGACGGTGTCGTAGTAGCGGCGGTAACGGGCTATTCGGCCGATGCCGACGAGCGCCGTGCGATCGAGGCCGGCTGCGACGTCCATATGGCAAAACCGGTGACCGTCGAGGGACTCCGTAGGGCGATCGCTGCGTTGGAGCGTTGAGTCCAGTCGAGGAGATCCATTTCGCCGGTCGGGCGCAAGCCGGGGACATCCACCTTTCTGGAAGTCGAGCCGTGCCGCTAGGTGGCAGCGAAACGGCGAGCGAAACGGGGACACCCACTTTCCTACGCGCCCTCGAGCAGAGCGAGCCAGGCGTCAGCGCTGCACTTGACTACCTGGCCGTCAAGCCTCGAGCCGCGCCATTCTCTTTTCCGAAACCTGCGGCTGACTTCAAATGCTGCTCACGCGTCATCCCCCTCGCGGGCCAATCAGGACGCAGCAAGGCTCAACCCGACAGCAGTGCGAGCCGAACTCTCCTCAGCCAGCCGGACACTATTCACGCGACTCGGATCGGCCAGAAGGTGACGACGGTCGAGGTCGACGGCTTCGTCCGCATCTTCCCTTCTTCAACCCCGGTCCCACGAAATGCAGCACCTGTCGTTTCGCGATGGAACGATGGCCATGCGCGGCAAAGGCCGAACGCCGCGCGAGTGCTCGCCATTGACGCTGATGGCCGGCGACAAGCGCTATCGATTCAAAGTGGAAATGTGGGCATCCAACCCGGCGCGGTCGGCGGTGCGCTGCCGTTCCACCGTGACCGTCTCTTCGGAAATCGACATTTCGGTCGATCGGTTTTATCCGCGCGTTTTTTTTGACTCTCCGAGCGGAATCACATCGATGACCGCCTCCCGGCGACTCGGCAAGAGGCGTCAGCGTAGGCAAGGTCCCGCGACGCCGGCCGCGCCGGAATAGCTGACGTTGTTGGTCACCGTGGAGTCGGGCGCGATCACCCGCACCAGCGTGCTCTGGTGACCGGGAGTCGGATAGCAGCCGATGTTGTTGCGGACGACCGCGTTGCCGTCCGGCACGTCGCCGTTCAGGTACTCGGTGCTGCCGACGCCGATGCCGGTCTGGAATGCGACCTGTGTGTTGATGATGCGATTGTCCTCGATCAGGATTCCGGGCGCCGACTGCACCGCGATGACCGTGTTGCCGCCGTTGATGAGCGTGTTGCCGCGCACGATGAAGTTTCGGAACCACTCCGGCGTGCTGCGTCCCTGTGTGATCGACATCAGCCAGCAGCCCTCGGCGGCGGCGTCCTGTTCGATGACGTTGCCCTCGATCAGAACGCCGTCCATCTGGCCGTGGAACGTCATGTTGCCGCCGGTGCAGACGCCGTTCACCACCGAGTTGCGGAGGTAGCGGTTGTTGCGCAGGGTCACGTTCATGCCGCTGACGCCGTCGTCGCCGGACAGATAGGTGCCGTGATCGAAACCGGATCCGCCAGCGTTGTTGGCCCCGAACGTGTTGCCTTCGATCAGCGAATCGCGAAGCTGGCCCAGGATTCCCATGCCGCTGTTGCGCACGATCTGGTTGTTGCGTATCACGATGTTGCGCAAGCCATGCGGCGCGCGCGCCTGCGCGTGGATGGCGATGTAGAACCCGGTGAGTTCGCAGTCGTCGATGGTGACGTGGTGAAGGTTGTGGATCAGGAAGAACGCATGGGCGCTCGATCCCTGCCCGTCGAACTTCAGGCCGCGGAAGACATAGCCGCCGTCGTTGCTGGTGTTGTTGTAGTCGCCGAAATCGATGGCGCCGCTGCCGATGTTCGGTGCATTGAACAGCGGCCGCGGCCCCTGGCCGTAGGCTTCGAAACTCAGCGGATGGGCTGCGCTGGCGAGGGGATTTTCCAAGCGCAGGTTGGTCCAGTTCCAGGCACCGCCGCGGGCGAAGCGCAGGCGGGTGCCGGCAGGCAGACTATTGAGGGCGATGCCCGACAGATCGCGCTTCGGTGCTGCGATCGTGCCCGCGCTGGCGTTGTTCCCCACCACGCATCCCGGCGCTGCACCGGCCTGACAGTCGCTGAAGAACAGGCCCGCCGGCTCGAAGCCATCCTGGAAGACTCCGTCGATCGGCACCTGACCGAACAGCACTCCCGGTAGCATGCCGAACATGCATCGAAGGACGAACACGTGCACGCGGTTCATGCGAAATCCTTGTCGTTGACGGCGGAGCGCACGCTAGCCCGCAGCCAAACCGTCTCGCAATCGCGCGGCGATGGACGTAGCGGAAGGGCGGCCCAACGGCCGATCTGGCACTCTCTTTATTTTTTGCAGATCTTCGTCAGGAGAAGCCCCGCAATGCCTTCCGTCTACAAGATCGTTGCCGCCGACCGCTGGATGGCGGCCGAGCGAAACGGTGTGTTCACCGGCAGCGGAATCGACGCGCGCGACGGATTCATCCATCTGTCCACGTCCTCGCAAGTACGCCGTACCGCGCAGCTGCATTTCATTGGCCAAGCCGACCTGGTCCTCGTCGCCGTCGATGCCGCCAGTCTCGGAGACGCGCTGAAGTACGAGCCTTCGCGCGGCGGCGATCTGTTCCCGCATCTCTACGGCCCCCTGCCCATGACATCCGTGCGCTCGGTCCGACCGCTTCCGCTCGATGCCGACGGCCATCACGTTTTCCCGGAGCCCCTGGATTGATCCGCCGGCCGAGGCGTTCGCCCGGCCGACAATAGAAGACTTTGTGGACGCGTTGGCATTTTTCGACACGGCTGCCGCACTGCACGAACCCGTCGGTCAACCGGCTGGCTCCTGGCCCGTTGGCGAGATGCCGCACGCGCCGCTGGGGCGCGGGCGACCTTCGAGGGATGACGATGAAAGCGACCGTATGGGGATTGGCAGGGTTGTGTTTGTCACTGGCTGTCGCGCTGGGTGGGTCCCGCGCGGCCTGGGCCGAGGCTGGAGGAGAGGCGGAAGCGCCGCCGCAACCCTGCACGCCGGGCGAGCTCGACTGCTGGCGGACGATCAAGCCGGCCGAGGTGGATCCACGCTGGTCCGACGCACGCTGCAACGACGGCACGCCCGCGGGCTATGAACTCCGGCCATCGCCGACCGGCTCGAACGAATGGGTGATTCTGTTCGAAGGCGGCGGCAGCTGCGACGACCTGACCTTGTCATGCGCCCAGCGCGGCGCGCGCCTGACCACGACATCGCCCGTGGGCAACGGCCTCTGGGCGCAGTTCACGCGCGGCGGCGTGCTCAATCCGCGGAGCGACGTGAATCCGGACTTCCATGCGGCCAATCTGGTGCAGTTGCACTACTGTTCCAGCGATCAATGGTCGGGTGCGACGTCGCGACGGCGCATCACGTCGGCGACACCGCAGTGCACGAACGAAGACGACTGCGGCTGGTACTTCTCCGGCCGGGCCAATGCACAGCGGGCGATCGAGTCGCTGCGGCGCGATCACGGGCTGCGTGACGACGGCAGCCAGCGCGTACTGTTCGTCGGCACCTCGGCCGGCGGATTCGGACTCGCCGCGAACGCCGCAGCGATGACGACGCTGCTGCCGAACACACACGCGGCGGATGGCTTGCGCTTCGTCCTCGACGGCGCATTCGTGCTCGACGGATGGAACGTGCCCAAGCACTACATCGGCGACAGCAACGTCACCTCGGCCGACAAAGTCGCGCTGCAGAACTGGCGCTTCTGGCGCGCCTCCTACGACACGTTCTGCGAGGACAAGCTCGATGCCCTCGGCCTGCATCCGTCGCTGTGCACGTTTCTGTCGGTGGACTATGCATACCTGACGTCGCCGATGCCCGACGGACTCGGCCTCAAGGTGCTGGTGCAGAACAGCACGCTGGACAGCGTCGCGACGACGCGCCTGAGCCTGACGGTACTGAACGACCCGGCACGCAAGGCCTGGCGTTGCGCGATGACGCAGGCGCTGAGTGCGGTCCCATGGCTGTTCAGCAGCGGCGAGGTCTATCACACGCTGACCGCCACCAATCGGTTCAACGCAGGTCCGGTCGGCAGCACCTATCGCGATCTGCTGGGCGAGTTCTGGCATGACGCGGCGCCGCGGCAGATCATCGTCGGCAATCCGCCCTGTCCGTGATCC
>CAMLSI010000283.1 GCA_946482585.1 uncultured Lysobacteraceae bacterium | reverse complement strand
TTGCCGCGCCACGCGACGAGGCCCTTGTCGGCGCCGCCGAAGCGCGCGCCGGCGCCGCCCGCGAGCACGACCGCGGCGAGCCGCTCAGCGCCGGCGGACATGGCGCATCAGGCGCTGCCGCTTCTTCTTCTGGCGTTCGGTGAGCGGGTTCGTGCGCCCCTCGAAGGGGTTCGCGCCTTCGCGGAACTCGAGCCGCACCGGCGTTCCGACGAGCTTGAAGCGCTTGCGGAAGAAATTCTCGAGGTAGCGCCGGTAGCTTTCTGCCAGGTGCTTGGTGCGCGAACCGTGAATCACGATCGTCGGCGGATTGGTGCCGCCCGGATGCGCGTAGCGCAGCTTCGGCGCATGGCCGCGCACGAGCGGCGGCTGATACGACGCATAAGCCGTTTCGATCGCCTTGTTGAGCTCCGACGAGGAGAACTGCTTCGTCGCCGACGTGTGGGCGCGATCGATCGCCTTCATGAGCTCGCGCAGGCCGGAACCGTGTTTGGCCGAGATGAACACGCGCTCCGCCCAGGCGACGAAATCGAGGCGGCGTTCCAGCGATTTCTCGCATTGCTCGCGCTGATACGTGGTCAGGTTGTCCCACTTGTTCGCGACGACGACCAGCGCACGCGCCTCGTTGAGCACGTGGCCGATCAGGGTCGCGTCCTGCTCCGACACGCCTTCGCCCGCATCGAGCAGCAGCACGACCACTTGTGCCGCGGCGATCGACTGCAGCGTCTTGATGACGCTGAATTTCTCGACCGCCTCTTCGACGCGCGCGCGGCGGCGCACGCCGGCGGTGTCGATCAGGGTGTACTTCTTGCCGTCGCGGACGATGGGCACGCGAATCGAATCGCGCGTGGTTCCGGCGATATCGGAAACGACGACGCGGTCTTCGCCGAGCAGGCGATTGACCAGCGTCGACTTGCCGACGTTGGGGCGGCCGACGATCGCGACACGGATGCCCAACTCCTCGTCGGCGGCCGGCTCCGCGCCGTCCTCGTCGCTGGGCAGATGCGGTTCGACGACCTCGATCAGTCCGTCCACGCCGCGACCGTGCGAAGCGGCGAGCGGCACGAGCGAGCCGAGGCCGAGCGCGGCGAAATCGGCGAGACTGGCAAGTTCGTCGAGACCGTCAGTCTTGTTCACGCCGACGACGATGGGTTTGCCGCGCTTGCGCAGGTCGGCAAGGATGTCGCGATCGAGCGCCATCAGTCCGGCGCGCGCATCCGTCACGAACACGACGACAGCGGCTTCGTCTACGGCGAGCTGCACCTGCTTCGCGGTCAGTGCATCGATGCCTTCGTCTTCGCCCGAAAGGCCGCCCGTGTCGACGACGACGAACGGACGCGAGCCGAGGTGGCAGATGCCGTAGTGGCGGTCCCGCGTGAGGCCGGGCTGATCGGCGACGAGCGCGTCACGCGTGCGCGTGAGCACATTGAACAAGGTCGACTTGCCGACATTGGGACGACCGACCAGAGCGACGACGGGCAACATGCGCGGAACCTGCTGAAGCGGACGCACGATCGCGCCCTGGAAACGACGATGAATCGGTACCGGCCCGAACGCGGGCCTGCACCGCCGCCAGCCGGACATGCCGTTGCCTGACGGTATGGGAATGAGCGCGGACAGCCGGCAATCCGTCCTGATGTCCGCACTCATGACTACGCCCGGCACGTGCCGCGCACCTGTCGGGCCGCCCCTCGATTCGAGGGAACGCCGGAATCCAGGATCGATTCCGGCTTTTCGGATATCCACCACGCCGGCGGCGAGCCGCCGGCCGACACTCAAAGCTGCGCGCGGTAGGCGCCGAGCTCGCCGTTCTCGTCGACGACGTAGACCGTATCGCCGAGCACGACCGGCGTCGCGCGGATCGCGTGCTTGGACAGCCGCTCGCGTGCCGCTTCTTTGCCGTCGGCAATCGCGAGCCAGTGCACGTAACCTTCCACGTCGCCGACGACGATGTAGTCGCCCTGCACCGCAGGACCGCTGAGCCAGCGATACTGCAGCGCGTCCTGCTTCCACATCGACGCGCCGCTCGCGCGATCGAGCGCCCAGACCAGCGACTGATCGTCGACGGCATAGACCTGGCTCGCCGACACGTCGACGCTGGTATAGCTCGACAGCGTGCGATTCCAGAGCGGGCGGCCGCTGGACAGGCTCAGCGCGACAACCTGACCGTGATACGCCGCGGCATAGACCACGTCGCCGTCGATCTTCAGATCGCCGTCGACGTCACTGAGGCGCTCGACTTCCGTGCGGCCTTCCGCACTGACCACCGCCTGCTCCCAGGCCGGCGCGCCGTCGCTCGCGCGGAGCGCCAGGACCTTGCCGGCATCGGTCGCGTTGACGACGAGATCGCCCGCGACGCGCGGGCTCGCATTGCCGCGCAGCGACAACAGCGGCACGGTGCCGCGATCGTTGACCCAGCGCTGCTTGCCGTCGTTCGCGTCGAACGCGTAGACGCGGCCGTCGTTGGTGCGGACGTAGACGACGTTGCGATCGATGGCCGGCGCGCTGACGACTTCGGCCGCGACGCGAACGCGCCAGCGCTCGGCGCCGCTGGATGCATCGAGCGCAAGCAGGTCGCCGTCCATGCCGCCGACGACGATCAGCCCGTCGCCGACGCCGGGGCCGCCGGCGAGCTTGAGCTTGACGTCGCGATTCCAGAGCACCTTGCCGCTCGCGGCATCGATCGCGCTGACTTCGCCGTCGACGCCGGCCGTGTAGAGCCTGCCGTCGCGCAGCGCCGGCGTGACGCGGATGCCGGAGCGCGCGGCGCCCTTGCCGATGCTGCGGCTCCAGGCTTCCTTGACGACCAGCGTCGGCGAGAGCTCGACCAAGGCCTTGGGCTGGGCGATGTTCTCGCGCTTGGTCGAATTGCCCTTGAACCAGCCGCAACCGCCGAGCAGTGCGAACGCGGCGAGGCCGCTCAGCAGATAGACCGACTTCTTCATGAGCTCTGCTTCTCCGCTGCCGGCGGAGCCGCCGGCGCCGCTGCGGCGGCGGCCGTCGTGCCGAGATCGTCGCGCTTCATCTCGACCGCCTGACGGTTCGGCGCGGCTTGATCGAGCGCGTCGATCGACGCCTGGTAGGCGGTGCGCGCTTCATCGCGCTTGCCCTGTGCGAGGAGGATGTCGCCGCGCAATTCGGCGATCGCGGACGCATAGCCGCCGACCGGCATGCCGTCGAGCAGCTTCAGCGCATCGGCGGCCTTGTCAGCGCCGAGTTTGACGCGGGCGAGATTGAGGCCGGCGATACCCTTGACGGCATCGTTGCGCGCGTGGTCGTAGGCCCATTGCAGCGATTGTTCCGCCGCGGCCAGATCCTTGCGCGCGATCGCGCCTTCGGCCCAGCGGATGGCGGCGAGCACGGCGTAGGTGCTGTCCGCATGTTCTTTCTGGATTCGCTCGAGCGCCGCCTTCGCGGCGTCTTCGTTCTTCGCGCCGACGGCGGCGCCGAAGCTCTGGAACTCGTTGGCGGCCAGTGCGTTCTGCCGCGCCCTATGTGTCTGCCACTGGAAATAACCGAAGATCACCAGCAGACCGAGGCCGATGCCTACGAAGATCGAGGCAACGTTGTCGCGCATCCATTTGCGCACGAGTTCGCTTTGTTCGTGTTCGTCGAGCTGATCGAAAGCCATGTCGTAATCCAGGTTGCGTCTGCCGCGACGGGCAGGTTCTTCGAGAGGTGGCGGCATTGCCGGACGCCGCCGGCCCCGCTCCGCCGACGATACGTCGCCGACGACGGTGCCGGCGCGCGGGCGCCGTAGAGTAACAGGAAGCGCCCGCCGCGCAGCGTCGCCGCCGCGCGCGGTGCGCGGCGATTCAGTTATCGCTGCCGGACACGCCCGGCGCCGTCGCAGTGCCGTCGACGAGCTTCAGATGGGCGACTGCGGCGCGACGGAACGGCACCAGATCGACGGACCTGCCGTCGACGAGCAGTTCCGCGTTTGCCGAGTTGCCGAGACGCACGCTGACCGGCTGATCGACGGTGTAGGTCTTGCTGCTGCCCGCGGCCAGCAGGCCGAATTCGACGCGACGGCCGTCCGCGGCGACGAGCTCGACCCAGCTCGCTTCCTTGAGGCGCAGCGTGATCTCGTGACGCCCTGCCACCGCCGGCGCGACGGGTTCGGTCGCCGGCGCGGCCTCATGCTTGAGCGCAGGCACCATCGAAGCCATCAACGGGAGTTCGGCGGCGCTCGCGGCCTCCATCGACGCGCTCGGCGCCGGCGTCGATGCAGCGGCGGTATTCGACGCGGTCGTCGTCGACGGCGCAGACGGCGTGGCGATCGGCGGCGTTTCCAGCGGCAACGACTGCTCCAGCGACGAAACACGTGCAAGGTTCTGATCGAGCCCGCCGTGCGTCGCGAGCCATACGGCCGGCGCCACGATGAGGCCGGTCAGGATCACGTAGACCGTCGGCACCGAGTAACGCTGGAACAGATAGCGCGAATGCGAAATGCGGCCGGTCGCCACGAGCGCCGGTGGCGCGACGTTGCGCTCGCGAACCTTGGTATCGACCGCCTGCAGCGGAATGCCGAGCAGGCGTGCATAACTCGCCAGGTAGCCGCGGAGGTAGACGTCGTGCTCGATCCGCCCGAAATCGTTGCTTTCGAGCGTCGCGACGACACGCTGCGGCAGGCGCAGTCGCGTCGACACTTCGTCGAGATTCCAGCCGCGACGCTCACGCTCCTCGCGCAAGCGTTGGCCCAGGCTGCTCTCGGGCTGCGCATCGGCCGGCAACGCGAACAGCTCGCGACCGGCATCGGCAACCGCATAGGCGGCGTTCGTGGAGACGTCCGTGCGCATGTCGTCGGCACTGTCCGTGGCCGCTGCGGTGTAGTTGTCGTCGTGTGGGCTGGTCATCGGCTGCGCTGCGGAGGCGAGTTCGAAGGAGAACAGGTCGCTGTCTTGGGAAGGAACGGGGTGGATCGCGGGCGCCGCCGCAACGTCGGCGCCAGAGTGCGAACGTTTTTGCCTTTGTTTCATGACGGAGTGCTCGGTTCCAGCTTCTGCCGCTGCGGCGAATCCGGAAATTCGCTGCGCAGGCGCCGCGCGTACTCGTTCGCTTCGCGCGCATTGCCGAGGCTGGTTTCGATGTTGAACCCCAACAGCAGCGCATCGGCGCTCGGTGCGCCGAGCGCTTCGAACCGCTGCAGGAACGCGCGTGCGCGCAGGAAATCGCTCTTTCTGAACAGCACGCCGGCCAGGTGGAACAGAGCCTCGCTGTTGTTCGGATTGATCTCCACCGCCTTGCGGAAGTCCTGCTCGGCACGATCGAACTTGCCGGCCTGCTGGAAACAGGTGCCCGAATTCGCGTAGGCCACGTCCGGGGTCCGGTAGAACGGGTCGGCGACGGCGGTGGAGAAACGCACCGCCGCCTCGTCGAGCTTTCCGGCGCGGCACAGGAACGCGCCGTAGTTGTTGTTCACGGCACCGTTGCGCGGGGCGAGCTCGACCGCACGCCGATAGTGCTCGGCCGCCTGTTTCTGGTCGTTGATACGCTCGTACAGCACCGCGATCACGGTGTGCGCATCGACGTAAGACGAATCGAACTTCAGCGCCTTCTCGAGCTTCTCGAGCGCGAGCTCGAGCTTGCCCTGCTGCAGATAGCGCTGACCGAGCGCGACATGGACCTCGGCCGCACTGCGCGCCTTCTCGCTCGCCTTGGAGCGCGGCGCGGCGCTCGCGCAGGCACCGAGTCCGAGGATCAGCAACAGCGCGAGCGCGAACTTAAGCCGCATCGGCCTGTCCTTCGAGCTTGCGGCGGAACTCGGCCTGACGGCGGGTACGATCAAGAACTTGTCCCTTGAGCTGGCCGCAGGCGGCGTCGATGTCGTCGCCGCGCGTGCGCCGCACCGTGGTCAGCACGTGCGCGTCGAGCAGGATCTTCTGGAATTGACGGATGACGTCTTCGTCGGAGCGTTCGAAGCGCGTACCGGTGAACGGATTGAAGGGAATCAGATTGACCTTCGACGGCATCTTGCGCATGAGCTTGACGAGCTGGCGCGCGTGTTCGGGCTTGTCGTTGACGCCCTTCATCATGGTGTATTCGAACGTGATCGACGCGCGCGGACGCTTCGCGACGTAGCGCTGGCAAGCGCCCATGAGTTCGGCGATCGGGTATTTCTTGTTGAGCGGCACGAGCTCGGTGCGCAGCTCGTCGTTGGGTGCATGCAGCGACACGGCGAGCGAGACGTCGCTCTCCTCGCTGAGCCGGTCGATCATCGGCACGAGACCGGCAGTCGACAAAGTGACGCGCTTGTTCGCGAGGCCGAAACCGAGATCGTCGCGCATGACGCTCATCGCGCGGACGACATGCTCGAAGTTCAGCAGCGGCTCGCCCATGCCCATCATCACGACGTTGGTGAGCTTGCGCTGATGATGCGGGACGTTGCCGAGGTGCCGCGCCGCGACCCAGACCTGGCCGATGATCTCGGCCGTCGACAGGTTGCGATTGAAGCCTTGGGTCGCGGTCGAACAGAACTGGCAGTTCAGGCCGCAACCGACCTGCGACGACACGCAGAGCGTGCCGCGCGAGGTTTCCGGAATGAAGACGGTCTCGATCGCATTGCTGCCGTCCATGCCGAGCAGCCACTTGTGGGTGCCGTCGGCGGACTGCTTCTCGAAGACCGTCTTGGGAGGGGTGATGTCGACAGCGGCGCTGAGCTTGTCGCGCAGCGCCTTGCCGACATCGGTCATCTGCGCGAAGTCGGTGACGTGGCGGTGGTACATCCACTTCATGACCTGATCGGCCCGATAGGGTTTCTCGCCGATCGATGCAAACAGATCGCGCAATCCCTGGCGGTCGTAGTCGAACAGGTTGGGTTTCACCACTGTCACCAGATCATTCCTCAGCGCGGGCAGAGCTCGGTGGATGCAAAAAAGTACGCAATTTCCACAGCTGCATTTTCGATGGAATCGGAACCGTGTACCGCGTTCGCGTCGATCGAGTCGGCGAAGTCGGCGCGGATCGTGCCCTTCTCCGCCTTCTTCGGATCGGGCGCGCCCATGAGATCGC
>CAMLSI010000282.1 GCA_946482585.1 uncultured Lysobacteraceae bacterium | reverse complement strand
CCGCAGCAGATGCTGATGGCGTTGCGGCTGCAGCAGGCCAAGCGTCAGCTCGCCGCCGGCATCGCGCCGGCCGCCGTCGCCGCGGCCTGCGGGCTCGCCGACCAGGCACATCTGACGCGCGCTTTCGCACAGCGCTACGGCGTCACGCCGGCGCGCTACCAGCGCCAGCTGCGCCGCTGAGCAATCTGCTGCAAGACGCCGGCCGTGGTGGCCGGGCAGTCTGCGCCCATGGTCACCGGCATTTCCTACGCGCTGGTCGCGGGTCTGTTCTGGGGCATCGTGTTCGTCGGGCCGCTGCTGCTGCCGGACTATCCCGCGGCGCTGCAATCGGTCGCACGCTACCTCGCGTTCGGTCTCATCGCGCTGCCGATCGCGTGGTTCGACCGCGGCGAGCTGCGCCGCCTGCGGCGTTCGGACTGGATCGAGGCGCTGAAGCTCTCGGCGGTCGGCAACCTGCTCTACTACGTCTGCCTCGCCGCGGCGATCCAGCGTGCCGGCGGTCCGCTGCCGACGATGATCATCGGCACCCTGCCTGTGGTCATCGCGATCAGCGCGAACCGGCGCAACGCGCAGCGTGACGGACGGCTGCGCTGGCGCGAGCTCGCCTTGCCGCTCGTGCTGATCGCGCTCGGCGTGGCCTGCGTGAACCAGGTCGAGCTCGCCGCGCTGCGCGCCGGTCCCGCCACCGACGCCGCGCGCTACGCGATCGGTGCGGCGCTCGCGCTCGCGGCGGTCGCGTGCTGGACCTGGTATCCGCTGCGCAACGCGGACTGGCTGCGCGCGCATCCCGATCGCTCGCCGCGTGTCTGGGCGACGGCGCAGGGCCTCGTCACCTTGCCGCTCGCGGCCGCAGGTTACATCGCGGTCTGGTCCGCGATGCCGTGGATCGCGCCGGGTTTCCCGATGCCGCTCGGACCGCAGCCGCTGCGCTTCGTCACGCTCATGATCGTCATCGGCTTGTTCGCGTCGTGGCTCGGCACCCTGTGCTGGAACCAGGCGAGCCAGCGACTGCCGACGGCGATAGCGGGCCAGCTGATCGTGTTCGAAACGCTCGCTGCGCTCGCGTACGCCTTCGCGCTGCGTCGCGAAATGCCGACGCCGCTGACCCTGGCCGGCATCGCGCTGCTCGTTGCGGGTGTCGTGCTCGCCGCGCGGCTGAAGCCGCAGCGAGCCGATCGGCAGATACCGGCCTGACGATGTCCTACACCAGGCCTGTCGCGTAGTACGCCGCGATCACGACGAACACTGCGAGCGTCTTGATCAGCGTGATTGCGAAGATGTCCCTGTAGGCCTGGCGATGCGTCAGGCCGGTCACCGCGAGCAGGGTGATGACGGCACCGTTGTGCGGCAAGGTGTCCATGCCGCCGGAGGCCATCGAGGCGACGCGATGCAGCACTTCCATCGGGATGTTCGCCGCAGTCGCGTTCGCGATGAAGGTTTCCGACATCGCCGCGAGCGCGATGCTCATGCCGCCCGAGGCGGAACCCGTGATGCCGGCCAACGCGGTGATCGTGATCGCTTCGTTGGCCAGCGGATTCGGAATCGAGGCCAATGCCTGGGCGACGACGACGAAACCCGGCAGCGCCGCGATCACCGCACCGAAACCGTATTCCGACGCGGTGTTCATCGCCGCGAGCAGCGCGCCGCCGATCGCGTTGCGCGTGCCTTCGGCAAAGCTCGCCGTGACCGGCTTCCACGCGAATGCGAGCACGCTCGCGATGCCGACGAGCAGCGCGCCTTCGACGGCCCAGATCGCGGCGACCTTGGACACTTCCTGCACCACCGGCGCCGCCTTGCCCATCGCCGCAGGCACGAATTCGTGGCTCGCGCCGTAGAGGCGCGGGATCAGGTGCGTGAACAGCTTGTTCGTCGCTCCGACGAGCACCAGCGGCAGTATCGCGATCAGCGGATGCGCGAGCGCTCCGCCGGCGAAGGCGGCAGGCTCGTTCTGCAGGCTCGCCGCATCGCCGTAGCCCTCGCCGGCCGCGCGCGCGGCGCGGCGGCGCCAGTCGAGGTAGAACAGGCCGACGAGGAGAATGAACACGGCGCCGATGACGCCGAGCATCGGCGCGGCCCAGGAATTCGTGCCGAAGAACGTCGATGGGATGATGTTCTGGATCTGCGGCGTGCCGGGCAGCGCATCCATCGTGAACGTGAACGCGCCCAGCGCGATCGTGCCTGGGATCAGGCGTTTCGGGATGTCGCTCTGCCGGAACAGCTCGGCCGCGAACGGATAGACCGCGAACACCACGACGAACAGCGACACTCCGCCGTAGGTCAGCAGCGCGCAGACCGCGACGATCGACAGCATCGCGCGGTTCGCGCCGAACACCCGTATCGTCGCGGCGACGATAGCCTTGGAAAAACCCGAGACTTCGATCAGCTTGCCGAACACGGCGCCGAGCAGGAACACCGGAAAATACAGTTTGAGAAAACCGACCATCTTGTCCATGAACAGGCCGGTGAACATGGGCGCCACCAGCGATGGGTCGGTCAGCAGCACCGCGCCGAGCGCCGCTACCGGCGCGAACAGGATCACGCTGTGGCCGCGATAGGCGATCCACATCAGAAAGCACAGCGCGGCCAACACGATCAAAAAAGACATTCCCTGGCTCCGGACGCCCGACGCGGCGAGTGTCGGGAAGCGCCCGCGGACGGCCCATTGTCCGAAGGTACGATGCCGCGCCGCTCGGGGGAGCCCTAGCCTTGCGGCAAACGGCGGCAGGGGTCCGCTGACAAGACGCACCCGGTAGGAGGGGCAGCGAATGAAGCGGATGAAGCGAAATTACTTGGCGCTGGCGATAGTCTGCGTGCTGGCCGCGCCGGCGGCCTGGGCCAACGACGAAGCGGCAGCGGCGCCCGAAACGGCCACCGCCGCCGCTGCCGAGGCGACCGCCGCGGCCGACGAAGGCGAGCAGGGCGGCGCGGGCGCGACCACGCTCGACCGCGTCACCGTGACCGCGCGCAAACGCGAGGAAACGCTGCAGGACGTGCCGGTCGCCGTCACTGCGTTCACCGCGGACGCGATGGAAAAGCTCAACGTCGAGGACATCGGCGATCTCGATGCGCAGGTGCCGAACCTCACGATCTACGCGGCGCGCGGTTCGAGCAGTACGGTGACTGCGTATATCCGCGGCATCGGCCAGTCCGATCCGCTCTGGGGCGTCGATCCCGGCGTCGGCATCTATCTCGACGACGTCTACATCGCGCGTCCGCAGGGCGCACTGCTCGACGTGTTCGACGTCGACCGCGTCGAAGTGCTGCGCGGCCCGCAGGGCACGCTGTACGGCAAGAACACGATCGGCGGCGCGATCAAATACATTTCCAAGGGCCTGCCGAAAGAGGCCGAGGGCTATGCCCAGCTCACCGTCGGCAACTACGGCCAGCTCGATGCGAAGGGCGCCGTCGGCGGACCGATCGGTGGCAGCGACAGCCCGATCCGCGCGCGTCTGGCCGTCGCGAGTCTCAATCGCGACGGCTTCGGCGAGAACCTGACCAACGGTGCGCCGGTCAGCGACAAGGAGATCAACGCGTTCCGCGCGAACGTCGGCGCCGACGTCAGCGAACGCTTCGACGTCAACGTGGCGTTCGACTGGATGGACGACCAGTCCGGCGTGCGCGGTGCACGCATGCTCGCGCCGAACCGCTTCGCGCCGGGTATCGCGCCGCTCGACGATCGCTACGACATCCGCAGCGGCATGCCCAACGTCAACGACACGCAGATGAAGGGCCTGTCGGCGACCGCGAACTGGCGCGCGACGGATTCCTGGGCGTTCAAGTACATCTTCGCGCGGCGCGATTCCGACACCGAAACCAACATCGATTTCGACACGCTGCCGAACAAGATCGCCGACGTGAAGGCGCTCTACAGCGACGAGCAGACCACGAACGAACTGCAGGTCAACTACGACGGCGGCGGCATGGCGCGCGGCGTCATGGGCCTCTACAGCTTCGACGGCGAAGCCGGCGGCCGGGTGCTGAACAACTTCTTCAACGCGTCGTTCGGCGACACGCGGGGCACGGTGTTCACCGAAAGTCTGGCTGCCTATGCGGACTGGACTTTCGATTTCACCGACCGGTTCTCGCTCGATCTCGGCGCGCGCTGGACCGACGAGGACAAGCACGCCGTCGTGCTCAACCGCGGCTATACCGACGCGACGTTCACCACGCCGACGACGACGGTCGCGAACTTCGATCGCACGGTGAACTTCACCAACGTGTCGCCGAAAGTCGCGCTCGACTTCAAGGTCAACGACAACGTCATGCTCTACGGCGTCGCCTCGCGCGGCTTCAAGTCGGGCGGTTTCAACATTCGCGCGAACTCCGTCGCGGTGCCGCGTTCGGCCGAACCGTTCGACGACGAAAAGGTCGACAGCTTCGAAATCGGCACGAAGATGTCGCTCGCCGACCAGAGCCTGTTCCTGAATTTCGCGTACTTCTACAACAAGTACGAAGACATCCAGCTGTCTGTGTTCACTGCGTTCGACAGCAACGGCGACGGCGTCGACGATGCCTTCTTCGGCGATTTCACCAACGCCGGCAAGGGCCACATCGAAGGTCTCGAGATGGAATACCAGTGGCTGCCGAACGAGCACTGGGTGCTCAGCGGCAACCTGGCCTGGCTCGACGCGAAGTACGACGAGTTCATCACGCAGGGCGTCAACGTCGCGGGTGTGCAGAAGTTCACGAACGCACCGCGCTTCTCCGGCGCGGTCAATCTCGAATACCGCACCGAGCTCGCGAGCGGCGGCAATCTCGCGACGCGCATCGGATACAGCTACCAGAGCGAAGTCTGGCCGACGACGGATCTGAGCCCGGTCATCCGCCAGGACGGCTACGGCCTGCTCAACGCCGGCGTGATCTGGAAGGTCAATCCCGACTGGACGCTCTCCCTGCAGGGCACGAACCTGACCGACAAGGAATACCGCACGACGGGCTACAACATTCCCGTGCTCGGCGTGCTCACGGGTTTCTACGGTCCGCCGCGGCAGTACACGCTCAGCGCGCGCTACGATTTCTGATCGCAGCGCGGCATTCGAAGGGCCGCCGTCGCCGGCGGCCTGGCGTGCGGGCTCTCCCTCTCCTCCGGGCCCGCACGCCTGCTTGTTGATCGGGCAGGGACGCCTTTTTGCCGCCGCTCCCGCGTGTCAGGCAGCCGTGATGCGGACGCGGCGCGCGCGATGCAGCGCGACGGCCGCGAGCAGAACGGCAAGCGCCCAGCGCGCTGCGTTGCCGAATGCAGGCATGGCCAGCGTATCCGTGACTCCGCTGAGCGGACCGAGCCGCAACACGGCGTGATCGTTGGTGCCGTCCGGATCGTCGAGACCGCCTCCATCGGGCAGCCGCAAGCCGTCGGCGATGCTGAAATTCAAAGCTACCGGCGCGGAGTAGGCTTCGTTCGTGCGCAGGCGCACCAGGCACGAGCGCGACTCCCCGGATCCCACGGCAGGCAGTGCGATCGAGAGTCCCGGCAGCATGAACGCGCAGAGATTCGGCATGTCGCCCTGACAGCCTCCCGGGAGATCGACATCGAAACTCAGCAGCCGTGCGCCGAAACCGCAGTAGAGCGCACGCGCCGGCGCGATCGGGTCGGGGCCGGCATTGTGGACGGTCAGGCGATTGACCGATTCGGCGCTGCCGTCCGCATGGCGCGTGAACGAAACCGGCTGGCTCGAGAGCCGGACGTCGGCGAACGACCCGATATAGGTCACCAGCCGGTTCGTGTCCGGAATCGAGACCTCGCCGGGTCGCGATGCCCGCCAGAAGAGCAGGCTGTTGCCTTCTGCCGGCGTGACGCCGCGATCGAACCGGATGCGGCATTCGCGACGTTCTCCCGGCGCGAGCGCGGGCACGGACACGTCGAGGCCGTAAGGAGCGGTCGCGACCACGGCGCCGCACTGCGATCCGGCGCCGGCCGACAGCGTGAACTCCGACGACGCGTTGAAGAACGACACGAACGCGAACGCTTCCTGCGGCGTATTGCCGACATTCGTGGCGGCGAGGACGAGCTCGCCGCTGCCGCCGCGCGGTACGCGCAGATAAGACGTGCCCACGATTTCGCTCTGCAGCTGTGCCGACGCGGCTCCGCCGAATCCGAGCAGCGCGACGACGAAGGCGATACGACTTCGCATACAACGGGCCGAGGGCATCCGATGCTCCGTCTGGGCAACCGACAGGTCGCTCTCGAAGCCATGACGCGGCCGGGCGCGATTCCCCTCACTGCCGTGCGGCGCGTTGCGGATGCGCTGCCGGATCGGCTGCCATCGACCGATGCCGGCCGCGCTACCATGCCGCGTCGTTCTTCCGGGGCGCGCTTATGCTGAGTGTGGGACCCGTCGTGTTCGCCGCACTGCTCTGGCTCGGCGCGCTGTTCGGCGTCGCGCTCTATGCCGAGCGCCGTCCGAACGGGCTCGCGCGCTGGTGGCCCTATGTCTACGCGCTGTCGCTCGCGGTCTACTGCACGTCGTGGACCTTCTACGGCACGGTCACGCAGGCCGCGCGCTACGGCTGGCCGCTGCCGCCGACCTTCATCGGCACGATCGTGCTGTACGCTTTCGCCGCGATCGCGCTGGTGAAGCTCGTGCGCCTCGCGCGCGCGTCGAACGCGACGTCGCTCGCCGATCTGATCGCGACGCGGCTCGGCAAGAGTTCCGGCGTCGCTGCGAGCGTGACCGCGGTAGCGGCGCTCGGCCTGGTTCCGTACATCGCGCTGCAGCTCAAGGCGGTCGCGATGAGCTATGCGGTGCTGACGCGCTCCACGGCCGAGGCGCCGGAGGCGCTGTGGCAGGACGGCGCGCTGTATGTCGCGCTCGCGATGGCGCTGTTCGCGATGCTGTTCGGCACGCGCCGCGTCAGCGCAGCCGAGCACAACCGCGGCATCGTGCTCGCGATCGCATTCGAATCGCTGTTCAAGCTCGCCGCGATGCTCGCGCTCGGCGCGTTCGTGCTGTTCGGACTCGATCTGCCGGCGCAGGCCGCGCCGCCGCCACCGCGCGCGACGGCCGGCGGCTTCGT
>CAMLSI010000281.1 GCA_946482585.1 uncultured Lysobacteraceae bacterium | reverse complement strand
GCGATTCGAAGCGGTAGCGGTTGTCGTCGTGGCCGGTCATTTCGTACGGCGTGATTTCGAGCAGGCCGTGCCAGACCCCTTCGACGCACCACATGCCGGCGTGATCGTGGATGGGTGTGCCTTGCCCGGGGCCCCAGGTCATGGCGATCACGCAGTAGCCGTGTTCTTCGCTGCGGTAGAGCTCGCGCCGGGCGTAGTGGTCGCCGACGGGTTCGAACACGCAGTCCGGCAGGCGGACTTCCGGATCGCGGATCAGGCGGCACAGGGTATGGCGGAGCTGGTCGGTGATCTCGGTCGGGCAATCGCGACAGATCGCGGCGTCGAGCGCATCGACGAGACGCTGTGCGCCGGGGAATTGCATGGTCAGCATGGCGAAGCCCTGAACGGAAGCGCCGCGATTCTACAGCCGGGCCAGGAACTGCGCGATGGCTGCGCCGAAACGCGCGATGTCGACGAGGAACGCGTCGTGGCCCTGGGGGCTGTCGAGCGCGACGAAATCCACGTCGGCGCCGCCCGCGCGCAGGCCGTCGGCGATTTCCTGCTGCTGGCTCAGCGGGAACAGGATGTCGGTCTCGACGCCGATCACGAGCGCGCGCTGCAGGTGGATGCGCGCGAGCGCGTTCGCGACGCGGCCTTCGCCGTATTCGCCGATGTCGAACCAGTCGCTCGCGCGCGACAGGTAGAGATAGCTGTTCGGATCGAAATTGCGCACGAAACGGCGGGCGTGGCCGACGAGATAGGACTCGATCTGGAATTCTGCGGCGAACGGCTCCTCGTCGCGCTGGTCCGATTCGAGGCGGATGCGCGCGAAGCGGCCGACCCATTCCATCGCGGAGCGGTAGGTGATGACGCCGAGCTTGCGCGCGATCGACATGCCCGCTTCGGGATAGTGCTCGTCGGTGTAGTGGCCGTTGTTCCACTGCGGATCGAGGCGTATCGCCTCGCGCTGCAGCGAACGGATCGCGATTGCGAACGGCTGAGCCTGCGGCGCCGTCGAAATGCTGATGTGGCCGCGCGCGCTGTCGGGATGCAGCGCGAGGTAGGCGAGCGCGGTCATGCCGCCCATGGAGTTGCCGAGCAGGCAGGCCAGCTGCTCGATGCCGAGGCCGCGCACGAGCGCGTAGGCCGCGTTCGCGGCATCTTCGAGCGTCAGATCGGGGAAGTCGAGCCGGTAGGGCTCGCCCGTGGCCGGATCGATCGACGCTGCGCCGGTCGATCCTTTGCAGCTGCCCAGCGTGTTCACGCAGATCACGAACCAGCGCCGCGTGTCGATGTACTTGCCCGGTCCGAGCATGTCTTCCCACCAGCCCGGGGTGTCGTCTTCGGCATTCGACGCGGCATGCGCGCTCGGCGACAGGCCCGTGAAAATCAGGATGGCGTTGTCGCGCGCGGCCGTGAGTTCGCCCCAGGTTTCGTAGGCGAGGCGGGCGGCGTGCAAATGGCCGCCGCGCTTCATCGCGAACGGTGTCGGCAGGTCGAAATAGCGGCGGGCGTCGCCCATGGCGTCGTCGTCAGGCTGCGGCGGTGCGCGGAGGCGGCGAATGTAAACTCCCGGCCGGGCCAATCCAAGGCTTGCCATACGCCGTTTTCCTCTATCGATGTTCGCGAATTCCCGTTCCGTCGACAGTCGCCAGCACGGCGTGCACGTCCGCCTGACATCCATCGTGCAGCGTCACCTCGAACACCCGTTCCGGCGCCCGGTCGCCGATCACTCGCGCCGCGCGTTCGACGGACTCGCCGCTCTGCTCGCGGACGACCCGCGGCCGCGCGTGCTGGATTCCGGTTGCGGCACCGGCGCGAGCACCCTGCGGCTCGCGCGCCGGCATGCGGGCGCGATCGTGATCGGCGTCGACAAATCCGCGCTGCGTCTGCGGACCGGACAGCGCGAAGCCGCGGCGGCGGATGCGCCGCGCAATGCGCTGCTGCTGCGCTGCGATCTCGTCGACTTCTGGTTGCTGGCTGCGGCGGCGCACTGGCGTTTTGCCGTGCAGTACCTGCTGTATCCGAATCCCTGGCCCAAGCCCGAGCACGTGCAGCGCCGCTGGGGAGCGCATCCGGTGCTGCCGTCGCTGATCGCCTGTGGCGGAAAACTGGAATTGCGCACGAACTGGAAAATCTATGCGGAAGAATGGTCGCTCGCGCTGGGCCTGGCCGGTCTCGTCGCTCGGCTGGACGAGTGCGGCGATCCGGCGCAGCCGGCACTGACGCCGTTCGAGGCGAAATACCGCGCGTCAGGTCATGCCCTGTGGCGGGTGAGCGCCGAGTCGGCGGCGAAAGTCGAGAGCCCGCGCCCCCGGGAAAAACCTCAAGGCACTCGGGAAATGTCGCCCAAGTGCTTGCTCCACAACCATTCGTGACCGTATTTCGCTGTTCAACGACCTGGGGCATCGGTAGATTCTCCATCACGTCCGCAGCGGCGTGTGGCGGCGAGCCGCAAAGGGGGCGACTGATGAAATCGTCAATGCGCGCACCGGCTCTGTCATGGGCGGCAGCGCTCGCGCTGAGCCTGCTGCTGCCCTGGGGCGCCGCGCTCGCGCAGGTCGTCGTGACGGTCAACGGCAATGTCGCGCATGCCGACATCAGCCTCGTCAGCGGCGCGCAGACCTACGACGGCGAAGTCACGATCACGTTCGATACGCCGACCGACCTCACGCCGCAAAGCCTGAACCTCACGGCGACGGTCGTGAATCCGACCGATCCGGCCATCGTCAATCGCCTGCCTGCCGGCACCAGCGTCGATCCCGCGTTTCCGATACTGATCACGGTCGAGCCCACCGCGTTCGAGCACATCTTCGCCTCGAGCATGGAGCTCAACGAAACCGGCGGCGGCAATCTGCGTTTCGTCAACGCCTACGATTTCGAGATCCATACGCATGAGCTCGTGTTCGCGCCCGGCACGCCGTATCGCGTGTTCAAGGCGCCGCTGGCCGGCGCGTTCTTCGACATCACAGCCGACGTGACCAACGGCAGCGTGCGCGGCCGCGGCCGCAGCGGCGGCTTTTCGCAGTTCCTCATGGTCAAGGACACGCGTCCGGAAACCGTGCTCGGTCTGCCCGTGATCGCACTCGGCAAGCTGGTCGATCTCGAACTGCGTCTCGTCGCCGCGATCCTCAGCAACGTGCTGCGCCTGGAGCTCGCCGGCCTGCTGACGAACGTCCAGCTCGCGCTGCTGTCGCTCAACTACGCGGCGGCGATCGTGCAGATCGATCTGTTCATTCTGCGCGTCGACCAGGAAGCCGGCACCGGCATCCAGAACGTCTGGCGCTCGCAGCGCGACCTCGTCAACGACGCGGGCGACCTCGACGGTCTCGCGCGTTCGCTGCGCTACAGCCTCGTGCGTCTCAACGGCGGTCCCTGAGGATTGCCGGGGATATGCCCGCACGGTTCAGCGCCTATCCGCCGGATCGCGCCGTCGTCGTGCGCGTGCTCGAGGATGACCAGCGCTACAGCGTCGGCCGCGCCGCCGCCTGCGAAGTGCAGCTCGATCATGGCTCGGTGTCGCGGCATCACGCCGAAGTCGCCGGCGGCGGCGATACCTGGCGGCTGATCGATCTGGGCAGCAAGAACGGCCTGCGCGTCGACGGCAGGCTGGTTTCCGAGGCGACGCTGAGTTCGCCGACCTGGTTCGCGATCGGCGACGTCTACTGCTGGCTCGAACCGCTCAGCGCGCAGACCGTGCGCGATGCGGCTGCATTCGCCGAAGTGCGCCGTTCGACGTCGCGCGCGTTGTCGCAACAGCTCCATCACGTCGTCGGTGTCGAGGCGCTGTTGCGCCAGACGCTCGACGCCGTGCTCGAGCTGTCCCAGCTCGAACGCGGTTTCGTCCTGTACGGTGCGACGCCGGCCGAACTGCGCGTGCGCGCGACGCAGGGACTGCAGTGCGGCGAACTCGCGCAGCGCGCCTTCGCCGGCAGCGCCGGTTCGCTCGAGCGCTGCATGGTCGAGCGGCGCAGCATCATCTGCTGCGATACCTCGGATTCGCCCTGGCTCGGCGCGCGGCCGAGCATCGTGCTCGGCGGCATACGCGCGCTCGTGTGCGTGCCCGTGATCTTCGGCGACGAACTGCTCGGTGCGATCTATGCCGACAGCCGGCATCCGGGACCGCTGCTGACCGAGTTCGATCTGGAGCTGATCGAAAGCGTGGCGCAGCAGGCCGGTGCCGCGCTCGCCGCCGCGCGCCTGCGCGGCGCGGTCGACGAATTGATCGATGCCGCGAACGACGCCGGCCTGGCCGCGCCGCACTGGAGCGACCTCCGCCCGCAGTAGCCGAACGCCGGCGGTTCTGGCTATCGTGCGCGCATGAGCGACCTCGCGGCAGGTTTGTCCGGCGTCGACGACAGAGCCACGGTGACGGGTCTGATCGTCGCGCATGAACTGCGCATCGGCGAAACCGTCGCCGGCCGCTTCCGCGTCGACGAACTGCTCGGCATCGGCGGCATGGGCGTGGTCTATCGCGCACGCGATCTGTCGCTCGACATCGATGTGGCGATCAAGCTGCTGCGCCCCGAACTCGCACGCAAGCCCGAGGCGTTCGAGCGCTTGCGCAACGAACTGCTGCTCGCGCGCCAGGTTTCCAGTCCGCACGTCGTGCGCATCCACGACATCGCGCGCGACGGCGAACGCTGGTTCATCAGCATGGATTTCATCGACGGCGAATCGCTCGAGCGGCGCCTGGAGCGCTGCGGGTCGCTGACGGTCGACGCGGCGGTCGCACTCGCGCGCGGATTGCTGTCGGGACTTTCCGCCGCGCATCAGTGCGGCGTCGTGCACCGCGATCTCAAGCCCGCCAACATCCTGTTCGACCGCAACGACCGGCCCTACATCACTGACTTCGGCGTCGCGCGCAGCCTCGGCGCGACCGGCGTCACCCAGACCGGCCTGATCATCGGCACACCCGAATACCTGTCGCCCGAGCAGGCCCGCGGCGACGCGGTTGACGGGCGCAGCGATCTGTACACCGTGGGCCTCATCCTCTATGAAGCGCTCAGCGGCCATCTGCCGTTCGCCGGCGGCACGCCGGCCGAAACGGTGATGCGCCGGCTCGTGCGGCCGCCGCCGTCGCTCGCGACGCGGCGTCCGGACCTGCCGCGCTGGCTGCAGGCGTTCGATGACCGCCTGCTCAGGCTCACGCCGGCGCACCGCTTCGCGAACGCCGACGACGCGCTGCGCGCGCTCGAGCAGCAGCGCGTGCCGCGTGCGCCGCGCAGCCGGCGCGCCGTATTGATGCTGGTGCTCGCGGCCGTCGCTGTGCTCGGTGTCGCGGAGTTCGTGCGGCGCCTGCTGCCGACGCTGCAGCCGGATCGCGCCGCGGCGACCGCGCCGGCGCCGGCCGCGCGCGTCGCCGTGCTGCCGATCGAGGTCGATCACAAGGACGCGGCGCTCGCGGCCACGGCGCGCGCGATCGAAGAACATGCGCGCTTCTGGCTGCGCGAGGACGCGACCGCCGCGGTCGCGACGCGCGAGCGCGTGCTCGGTGCGATCGCGCGCGCCGCGCCCGATCTCGACGGCGACGCGCTGCGGCGGCGGCTGCCGGAAGTGGCACGCGCCGCGGGCGTGACCCAGTGGCTGCGCAGCAGCCTGCGCCGCGACGGCGATGCGCTCGTGCTGCGCCTGCAGCGCGATGCGACCGACGCGGCGGCGGTGATACCGGCCATCGAGATCCGCGGCGCCGATGCGACGGTGCTGTTCGCCGAGTATCTGCGGCGCTTCGCAGGATTCACGGGCGCTCCCGCGCCCGACCTGCCGGCCGCGGCCGTGCAGGCCTACGGCGCGGCGCTGCTCGCGCTCGATGCGCGTCAGCCGGCCGCCGCGGTCGAGCCGCTTCAGACGCTGCCGGCCGACACCGTCGGCGCGAGCGCGCTGTTGCAGCTCGCCTTGCTGCAGGCGCAGCGCGACGCGCGCGAGGAAGTGTCGGCCGAAGCCACGCGCGAGCAGATCCGCCGCACGCGCAAGGACGCGGCCGGCCTTGCCGGCGCGCTCGCACTCGCGCAGGCGACGGACGAGCCCGAGGCGCGCGCGAAACTGCTGGAGCGGCTTCTGGGCGCGCATGCGCGTGACGCCGGGCTGGTGCTGGAAACCGCGCAGGCCGAGGCCGACAACGGTCGCGGCGAGCGCGCGCTGCAATTGCTCGAAGCGCTCGTCGCCGCAGACGGGGAGGACGCGCGCGCCTGGTTCCTGCTCGGCCGTGTCGCGATCCAGCAGGGGCAGGCGCGTCGTGCCGTCGACGAATACCTGCTGCGCGCGCTGGTGCTGTGGACCCGCGCCGGCGATGCGCGCGCCGAAGCCGAAGCGCGCAACGCGCTCGGCGTGGGCTACGAGCGGCTCGGCCAGCTCGACGCGGCGAGCGAACAGTATCAGCGCGCCGCCGACATGCGCGCGACGCTCGGGGATACGCGCGGCCAGGCGACGAGCCTGCGCAACCTCGCGATCGTCCAGGCCGTGCGCGGCGATCGGGCGGCCGCCGAGGCGAGCCTCGAACGCGCGCGCGGCGTGCTCGAGGCACTCGGGGATCGCGCGAGTATCGCCGACCTGCACAACGATCGTGGCGTCGTCGCCGAAGAACGCGGCGATTTCCGCGCGGCGCTGGCCGCATTCCGCGAAGCGCTCGCGCTGCGCCAGCAGCTCGGCCAGCCGACGCTGCTCGCGCAAAGTTTGAACAACGTCGCATTCTGCTATTTTCAGCTCGGCGAGGTCGACAACGCGGCGGTGTACTGGCAGCAGGCGCTCGCGTCGTATCGCCAGATCGACGACCGGGAGGGGGCATTGCAGGTGATCCAGAGCATGGGCTTGCTCGAACTCAGTCGCGGCCACTACGCCGAAGCGGGGCAGCGCCTCGATGCGTCGCTGCGCGAAGCGCAGGATCTGCAATTGCCCGAGGAAATCGATGTCGCGCAGGTGTATCGCGGCGAACTCGCGCTCGCGCAGGGACGCAGCGCCGACGCTGCGGCCGCAGCGTCGGCGGCAACGGCCGGGTTCGAGCGGCGCGACGACAAGCGCGGCCTTGCCGAAGCGCAGCTGCTGG
>CAMLSI010000280.1 GCA_946482585.1 uncultured Lysobacteraceae bacterium | reverse complement strand
GAGTATCAATCCGAAACCTTCGTCTACGCAGCAGCCGATGAACTCTTCCATGTATTCATATTCCCAATAGAGCAGGCGTGCGCCGTGAAAGAAGACGGGCTTCGTCGGCCGGTAGTAGCTCACGTAGTCGGAACGGCTGTGCGCGTTTCTTGGAAGAATTCCGGACGACTGCAGCGCATGGAGCTGGTCCTCCGACGTCTGATGGAGACTCTTTGTGTTCTTGTCGTATCCAGAAGTATTGGCGAGCAGATCTATCTCTTGCCGGGAATCGTCGCCCGCATCACCGGGTTTCGCGTGAAGGGCGCCGCAAGCCGCCAAGACAGCGATGAAAGCGAAGGTTGTTTTTCCGGTGATGAAACTGCTCACGATCTGAATCCTCGAATTGTCCGACTCTCTCGGTGCGCTCAGTCCGCGACACCCTTGCGCTTGAGCACGTCACGCGCGTATTCGACGCCGGCTGCTGCGGCTTTTCGATACCAGTGCAAAGCCTGCGCTTCGTCCCGCTCGACGCCACGGCCGTTCTCGTAGTTGTCCGCCACCTGGAGCTGCGCCTGGACGAAGCCACTTTCCGCCGAGAGCCGGTAGAGTCGCGCCGACTCGACGAGGTCTCGCGGCACGCCGTCGCCTTCCGCGTACGCGATCGCCAGATTGTAGGCGGCCTGCGGATTGCCCAGATCCGATGCCTGGCGGAACAGTTTCGCCGCCTGCGCGGCGTCGGCTCTGCCGATCTGTCCGCGCGAGTAGATCGCGCCCAGATTGTTCATCGCATCCCTGTCGCCGAGCGCGGCGGCTTCCGCATACCAACGCGCCGCCATTTTGTAATCCTGGGCGACGCCGTGACCTTCCTGGTAAGCCAATCCGAGCTGATACTTCGCGAGCGAATGGCCCTGCTCCGCGGCGCGCTGATACCAAGTGGCGGAAAGTGCCGCGTCTTCGACTACCGCATATCCGCGACGATAGGCCTCGCCGAGCATGGCCTGCGCCACGCGCCGCCCCTCGTTGGCCGCGGACTGGATCGGATCGAATGCTGCCTTGTCTCCTGCGCGAACGCGTTCGTACAGGGCGAACAGATCGTCGTCCGCCGCATCGCCATGCTCGTCCGGCGATTCGTGCTCCGCGATGCCGGACAACGATCCGCCGATCGGCCGCGGATGTTCGATCAGGTTTTCTACGGTGCCGGACGCGATTTCCGACAGAGCGGAAGAAAGCGCAGCGCGGAGGATGGCGTCGTCCGTCTCGGCTTTCAGTTTCTCGAAGTAGGCGAGCGTCAGCTTCGGCTTGCGCGAAAATCGATAGCTGTTCTCGAAACTCCACGCGCTGACCGCCGGATCGCCTTCAGCGGCGCGCATCTGGCCGATATTCGCCCACGCGGACGTCCGTGCCGGCGCCAGCGCCAGTGTTCGCTTCATGGCTTGCCACGCCTGCGTCATCTTGCCGGCGCGAAAATAGGCGAATGCCAGGTTGTTGCCGATTTCCTGATCGGCTGCGTCCAAAGCCAGGCCACGCTCGAATGCACTAACGGCCCGATCGTACTGACCTGCGTCGAACCATTTCAGACCTTGCTCGTTGGCGGCTCGCGCCTGCTTGCGGTCGCCGCGCGCGACGAACGGCAGGCTTTCGATGTGTGCCTTGAGGTCCAGCACACGGGCCTCACCAAGGATCCCGCCGCCGAGCAGTTGTTCCGCTGCGACGAGTCGCGCCTGCAAGCGAGCGTCGGTCGTTTGTGCCGATACCGCATTCGACCAACCGGACATCGTGAGAAGAGCTGCAACGAATCCCGCCAGCCACACGAGGCTTCGGCGCGCGACGCCGCGACCCTGCGGCGGGCGCTGAGCGAGCGCGCGCTGCGGCCTCGACGGCTCTCGAGACAGGCCGCTCCCGCGAGCGGAATCTTCCCGTGCGAACGGCGTCACGGCAGTCTTGCTGAGTTGGCAATGCATCGGGCACGAACTCCAGACAGAGGCAGCGCAGCAGCGCCATGCGGCGTGATGGCGCACGACCATGCGCGGAACCTCGTACCGGAACGACGGTTCGCGGTGCACCCGGACATGAATCGGCACCGGAACCAGGCGCCGGCATCGAGGTCGGCGCGACTGACGTGCGCAGCGCGGATCGTCGCGAGGCAGAACGTGCGCGAGGAATGCGACCGCTTCGCCATCGACGCGCTCGGGACGGCTCGAGCAGGATCGGCTGCAGGTTCCCGAACGCAGCAGAGGCGATGCGAAGAATGTGCGTGCCCTGCTCCGCGCTCCGCGCAGCGGCAGGATGGTGGGCCGTGATGGACTCGAACCATCGACCAACGGATTAAAAGTCCGCTGCTCTACCAACTGAGCTAACGGCCCACGGAAGGTGCTGCATGGCGTCGGCGGAGGGCCGGCGCGCGGGGGACGCGAAGTTTAGAGCCTGTGCAGGGGCCAAACAAGCCTGCGTTCGGATCTCAGCGATAGCGCGTCGGATCGAGGAGTCCGGCGTCGCGGAAGCCTTCCGCGCGCAGGCGGCAGGCGTCGCAGTGGGCGCAGGCGCGGCCTTTCTCGTCGGCCTGATAGCACGACACGGTCGCCGCGAAATCGACGCCAAGTCGCGTGCCTTCGCGCGCGATCTCGGCCTTGCTCATGCGCATCAGCGGTGCATGCACGCGGATCTGGGCACCTTCGACGCCGGCCTTGGTCGCGACGTTCGCGAGTTGCTGGAACCCCTCGATGAAAGCGGGACGGCAATCGGGATAGCCGGAATAGTCGACGGCATTGACCCCGCAGAAGATGTCGCTGGAACCGAGCACTTCCGCCCAGCCCAGCGCGATCGACAGCATGATCGTGTTGCGCGCGGGCACGTAGGTCACCGGAATGCCGGCACCGCCCTGCTCGGGCACGTCGATGTCGGCCGTGAGCGCGGAGCCGCCGATGCTGCGCAGGTCGACCGTCACGGTCTTGTGCGCAGCCGCTCCGAGCATGGCACAGACACGGTCGGAGGCGTCGAGTTCTGAGACGTGACGCTGTCCGTACGCGACGCTGAGCGCATGGCAGGCGAATCCCTGCTCGCGCGCGATCGCCAGGACCACGGCGGAATCCATGCCGCCCGAAACGAGGACGACGGCGGGTTTGCTCATCGGATCACCTGTTCAATGGCCGGGCTCGTCGCCCCAGAGCAGCTTGTGCAGCTGGAGCTGCATGCGCACGGGCAGACGGTCGGCGAGTATCCATTCGGCGAGTTCGCGCGGTTTCAGGCTGCCGTGCACCGGCGAGAACAGCACCTGGCAGCGCGCCGCGATCGCGTGCTCGCGCACCGTATCGCGCGCCCATTCGTAGTCGGCGCGGCCCGCGAGCACGAACTTGACCTGGTCATGTGCGCGCAAGTGGTCGAGATTGCTCCAGCGGTTGCGCTTGGACTCGCCCGAGTCGGGCGCTTTCAGATCGACGACCTTGCGCACGCGCGGATCGACGGCGGAAACGTCGAGCGCACCCGACGTTTCCAGTGAGACTTCGTGGCCGGCATCGCAGAGCCGCGCGAGCAGGATCAGGCAGCGCTTCTGCGACAGCGGCTCGCCGCCGGTGACGCAGACATGGCGCGCGCCGTAGCCGGCGACTTCGCGCACGATGTCGTCGATCTCGCGCCAGTGCCCGCCATGGAACGAGTACGTGGTATCGCACCAGGTGCAGCGCAGCGGGCAGCCGGTCAGGCGCACGAATACGGTCGGCCAGCCGACCGCGTCGGCCTCGCCCTGGATCGAATGAAAGATCTCGGTGATGCGCAGACGTTCGGCGGACGCAGCCGCAGACGGCGACGGTGTCGCGAGGGGATGGTTCGGGAGGACGGCTTCAGCCGACATGGCCGCAGCCGCCGGTATTCGTGCGAAGGCGCTTAGTGCGCGCCTTCGGATTGCAACGCGCGCAGACGCCCCTGGGCGAGCCGCGCGACGGTCGTGTCCGGATACTTCTGCACGACGCGCGTCAGCGTGGCCTTGGCCGGCTCCCACTGCTTGAGCTCGTACTGGCAGTAGCCGGTCTTGAGCAATGCGTCGGGCGCCTTCTGGCTGTCGGGATACGTCTTGAGCAGCGTCTGGAACGTCTCGAGCGAGACGCGGTAGTTCTGCGTGACGTAATACGACTCGCCGAGCCAGTAATAGGCGTTGGCAGTCAGTTCGCTGTTCGGATAGGCGTCGATGAACGCCTGGAAACGCCGCGCCGACTCGGCATAGCGGCCTTCCTTGAGCGCGGCGAACGCTTCGTCATAGCTGCCCTTCTCGGCGGCCGGATCGAAACGCGTGCCCGCCGCAGGCGGCGGTACCGTGCTCGCGGCGGCCGTGTCGGGCGCGCGCGGCGCAGCCGCACCGGGCATCGTGTTCGGAGTATCGAGGGACAGTGCCGGGTCGGTCGACGGCGCCGGGCTGTCGCTGCTCGCGCCGTTCGGCGCGCCCAGCTGGATATCGTCGAGCCGACCGTTGTTCGCCGGCGCAGCGGCTGCACCACCGCCGCCTTCGAGGCGACCGACGCGGGAATCGAGGTCGATGTATTGCTGCTTGCTGCGCTCTTTCTGCTCGTCGAGCTGATGACGCAGTTGTTCGACGAGCCCGTTGAGCTGCTGCACTTCGGTTTGCAGTGCCTGCAACTGGTTGACGAGGTCGACGTTGCCTTGACCGGCTTGGGCCTGGGCCTCCAGCGCGGCGACGCGCTCGGCAAGACTCAGGCGTTCCGCGGCGGCCGGCATGGAAACGGCTGCGGCGGCCAACAAGGCCGCCGCAGCCGTGATGCGGGCACCGAACAGGTTCGAGATCGCGCGCATCGCTTTCCTTAGTGCTTAGTTCTTGGTGTAGACGATTTCGACGCGACGGTTCTTGGACCAGCAATCTTCGCTGTGGTCCTTGCAGGTCGGGCGCTCTTCGCCGTACGAGACGACGTTGAGCTGGGTGCCCGGAGCGCCGGCCGAGGACAGCGCGCTCTGCACGGCATTGCCGCGGCGCTCGCCGAGACCCAGGTTGTACTCACGCGAACCGCGCTCGTCGGCATTGCCTTCGAGGGTCACGTTGTAGTTCGGGAACTGGCGGATGAACTTCGAATGGCAGGCGATCTGGGCCTGGAATTCGCTCTTGATCTCGGTGCGGTCCAGATCGAAGTAGATGACGCGCTGGCGCAGGCAGCTGTCGGAGTTCAGCGAAGCTTCGGTGTAGGCGCCGGAGTCGGTGTCGCCGCCGGTCGAAGCCTGCTGTTGCTGTTCGCCGCCGCCCTTCTGGGTGTCCGGCTTGGTCTTCTTGGCGCAACCGACGGCGGTGACGCACAACAGGGCGGCGATGGCGAGGCGAAGCGAGGTGTTCATGGTGTAGTCCTTGAGAGGTCAGGTCAGATTACAAAAGGTCAGTAACTAGCGCCGGTCACCCGGCGTCTTGATTTATCGCTGGCGGAATGGACCCCACGACGGCTCGCGAACGTCCCCGTCGGCCAAGACCAGGCGCTGGCGAACGCGTCCGTCGGCGGACACCGCGTACAGCACTCCGCGCGGTCCATCGGTCGCGGCGTACAGCAGCATGCTTCCATTCGGTGCAAAGCTCGGCGACTCGTCCACGCTGCCCGGGGAGATGGCTCGCATCGCGCCCGAACCCGTGCTCCGGTCCAAAACCGCAATACGATACACATTTCCAGTGCCTTGCGCCATAGCGAACATCTTGCCGTCGTAGGAAATCGAGGGCTTGGCGTTGTATTCGCCCTGGAACGTCAGGCGGGTGGCGTCGCCGCCGCCGGCGGACACCTGGTACAGCTGCGGCTTGCCCGAGCGGTCCGACGTGAATACCAGGCTTTGGCCGTCCGGCATCCATTGAGCCTCGGTATCGATCGAGAAGTGGTTCGTGATCCGCTTGGTCTCGCGGCTGCCCAGATCCATGACGAAGATGTCGGGGTTGCCGAGATAGGACAGGGTCAGCGCAAGCTTGCTGCCGTCCGGCGAGAAAGAAGGCGCGCCATTGATGCCCTTCTTGTTCGAGATGACCTGACGCGAGCCGGTCGCGATTTCCTGGATGTAGATGGCCGAGTCGCCGCGCTCGAACGAGACGTAGGCGAGCTTCTTGCCGTCCGGCGACCACGACGGCGACAGCAGCGGCTCGCGCGAACGGACCAGCACCTGCGGGTTGTAGCCGTCCGAGTCGGCGACCATCAGCGCGTAGTTGATGTTCGGGCTGACGCCCGCGGCGGTCACGTAGGCGATACGGGTCCAGAACGCGCCGCGGACTCCGGTGATCTTTTCGTAGATCAGGTCGGCGATCTGGTGGCCGACGCCGCGCAGGTCGCTGCGCTGGCCGGTGATCGCGAGGCCGAGCAGACGCTCCTGCTTGGGCACGTCGTACAGCTCGAATTCGACGCGCATCGCCCCGCCTTCGGCGTCGGTCATGCGGCCGACGACGACGTAGGTCTGCTTCAGCAGGTTCCAGGTCGGGAACTTGATGTCGCTGCCGCGGGACGGGAATTCGACGACGTCTTTCTTGTCCAGCGCCCGGAATTTGCCGGAACGGGCGAGGTCCATGCGCACGATGTCGCCGACATCGGTCTCGCTCGGCGCACCCGCGGCTTCGAAGGCGAACGGCACGACCGCGATCGGCAGGGCCGAGGCCTGGCCGTCCTTGATCACGATGGTCGGCACGTCGCTGCTGAGGCCCTGGCCGGGCGCGGGGTTCTGCGCCTGGACTGCGGCGGTGCCGAGCAGGCAGAGCAGCAGGCTGGCGATGCGGAATACGGAGTTGGCTGGCATATCGATCCTGCTCTAGTGGCCGCTATGTTTGAAAACGAGATGTATGCGGCGCTGAAAGACACTTTCAAAACCGGCATACGGTAACGGGGAGGCTTCGCGCACGGCACGTTGGAGAGCATCGCGCGTCGCCGCATCAGCATTGCAATCGTCCCCGAAGCTAGCCTGAACGACGTCGCCGCCGTCGCGCTGCTCGATATCGACCGGACAATGCAGGTCGGGACGCGCCGAAGCCGGTTGTACCCAGACACGCATGATCGCCGCGTGCACGGCCTCGATGTAGGCCTCGATGGGCGCAGGCGGCTCC
>CAMLSI010000279.1 GCA_946482585.1 uncultured Lysobacteraceae bacterium | reverse complement strand
CGATAGGTCGATTGATACATTCGATCGCTGGTGATGCCAGTTTCGACGAGTTTATCTTGCGACTTGTGTTTGTCGCCATCTCCGGAAACGGCGATGCTCATCATAAGAACTGGAGTGTTGTGTATCCGGATGGCGTTCGAGCAAGATTGTCGCCCGCTTATGATTTCGTATCGACTATCACTTTTGAGTACAACGATGCACTTGCGCTGAATCTCGCGAGATCAAAACGGTGGGAAGACGTTAACGTAGCCTCGTTTGATCGGCTTGCTGTAGCAATCGATGAGCCAGTTGCGGAAATGCGCGAGCGAATTATCCGGGCAACTGATCGCATCATGACGGCTTGGGCATCATCATCGGGCGATTTCGGCTACAGCGAGAATGAGCGTAGCCTGCTTGCGTCACATTTTCGGCGTGTTGGCCTGCTCGTGGGGCGTTGAGTTTTGATCACACAAACGTCGGGTATCAGATCGGCGCTCCCGGCGGAATCGGCGGCAGCGGGCGCAGCTTCACCGATTTCGGATCGGCGAAATAGCGTCCGATCAGTGCGGCGGCTTCGCGCCGGCTCGCTGCGGCGGCGCCGTCGCCGGCAGCGTGCTGCGCGAGCCATGTCTGCCACTGCGTGAGCTGCGCGCGCACGTCGGCGTCGACCTGGGCGTGGAGCTGGCCGGCTTCGAGCAGATTCAGCGCGGCGTCGAGCGTGGTCCAGTCGATCGCGAGCTGCACCGCAGTCGCGGCGGGCAGGTCGTCGGTCGCGGTGTCGCGCTGCCAGGTCGCGCGGAACGTGCCGGCGAAGATCGCGGCGATGCCGGGCTGGCCCGCGTCGCGCGCATGTTGCCAGGCGACGCGGTTGAGGCGGGCGGGATCGAACAGAAACTGCAGGGTCTGCGCGCTCGCGGCCGCGGCCGCGGACAGCGGGTCGAACAGCGGGCCGCTGCGTGTCGCGAAATATTCGCGCGTGCGTTCGTAGTCGTTGCCCGGCGGCGTCGTGCTGTCGAGCACGTTCGCGGGCAGCGCGAGTTCGGCCGCGCTCAGGGTGCGCAGCAGGCGTTCGAGCGCGGCATGCTGATCGGCCGCCGCGACCGGTGTCGCGCCCGGCACTGTGTCGCCGGCAAGACCGTAGCGATAGCGCGCGCCGCCGACGAGCCGCGCGACCGCTTCGGTCTGGTAGCGGTGCAGCAGATACACCGGTACGAGCCGCGCCTCGAGTTCGCCGAGCTGTCGCGCGGGCGGCAGCACGCCGCGGCCGAAATCGGCGAGCGCGCGGCGGCGCACCGCGAGGAGCTTGTCGAACGTCTGCAGCGAAGAGCTGCCGTAGTCCCACAGCAAACCGTTCGGATGGGCGGCGCCGGGGCTGCGTGCGTCCGCGTCGCTGACGTATTCGAGGCCCATGGCGGCGGCATCGGCACGCAGCTTCGCGAGCGCCTCGGTTTCCTGGTCCGCGGCGAATTCGCCGTAGGCATGCTTCACGATGAAGTCGTCCCAGGGGCCGGTGCCTTCGCCGTAGGCGGTCTGCAGGGCGACATGGCCCTGGGCGTCGGTGATGTCGAGCATCGGATGCGGATAGTCGAGCACCGAGCCGTTGGGGCTGCGGCTCGCGGCGAAATTGTGCGCGAAGCCGAGCGCATGGCCGACCTCGTGCGCGGCGAGCTGGCGCAGCCGGGCGAGTGCCATGTCCTGCGCGCGTTTCGCGAGCGCGTCGCCGTCGTGGCGGCCGTAGGGCGCGAGGAGCGCCTCGGCGATCAGGATGTCCTGGCGCACGCGCTGCGAACCCAGCGTGACGGCGCCTTTGATGATCTCGCCGGTGCGCGGATCGGTCAGCGCTGCGCCGTAGGACCAGCCGCGCGTCGCGCGGTGCACCCAGAGTATCGTGTTGTAGCGCACGTCCATCGGATCGATGCCGTCGGGCAGGAGCTCGGCGCGGAACGCGTCCTGGAAGCCCGCGCGCTCGAACGAACGCTTCCACCAGTTCGCGCCGTCGAGCAGTGCCGACCGCACCGGTTCTGGCGTTCCCGGATCGAGGTAGAACACGATCGGTTTCCGGACCGGGCTCGATGCCGCGGCCGGATCGGTTTTCTCGAGACGGAACCGCGGCTGCACGCGCACGTCGAGGCTCGCGGCGAGCGGCTGCGAGAAATCGAACACGCCCTGGCTGAAACCACCCGAGGCCGGATGGTAGCGGCGTGGCCGGAAACCGTCCGGCGGCAGACGCACGAGACTGATGTGCTGGCGCAGTGTGAGCGCGGTCGGATCCATGCTGACCTGGCGCACGAATTCGCCTTCGCCCGCGCCCTGGAAGGTCAGCAGCGCTTCGAGTTCGGTGTTGTCGGGAAAGCTGCGCGCTTCGTCGAGCAGTATGGCGCTGCGCTTGTCGTCGACGCTGTACTTGCCCTGCTTGGACTGCTCCAGCCGGTCGGCGACGCCGTGCCGGTCGGATACAAGAAATGTGGAAAAGTCCACGATGATGCGTTCGCTGCGCGGCGACTCGAGCGCGTCGCCGGCCCAGAGCACGGATTCGGCGAAGGCGTCGTGCGCCGCGCGGCGTTCGGCCGCATCCGCGGCGCTGGCCGCATAGCGCGTGTTGCGCTCGACCAGCAGTACGCGCGGTCCGGCGCGGCGGAATTCGACCTCGCGGACGTTGCCGGGCTGGCCGCGGTCGAGGCCGACGTCGTTGGAGCCCAGTCCGTGCGGCAGCGCGGTCACCAGCAGCAGCGGCGTATCGAGCCGCTCGAGGCCGAGCAGCAGCCGGCCCTTGGCCGCATCGGTCCAGACTTCGAAGAAGCCGTCCTTGCGTTCGAGTCCGTCGAGCGGGTCGGGCGCGCGTTCCGCGGCGAAGACGACGGGGCAGAGGCCGAACAGGGCAGCGGCAGCGAACCAGCGCAGGAGAACAGTCATGGACGTGTCGGTGGCGAAGATCCCCGCGACCTTATCCAAAGCGCGCGCCCGGCGTAAATGCGAAAAGTCCCGCGCCGGCGCGGCAAGCTGCCTGATCGGGTGCGACGCGACGATACGATTGCCAGTCCGGTGCTTCGCCCGTTCGGGGATCCCGGAGCGATCGATGTTCCATAATGGCGAGGAATTTCCGCTGCGCACGGGCGGCACGGCGAGAGGGCCCTGTGCGGATGGGGCGGTGGCCGGCCGAGGCCGCCCGTCGCGCGCGGCGGCGGCGTCGACCTCGACCGATGGCGGTGGACGGCGCGGCCCGGTGGCTCGCGCCGAACGGAGCGCCGGCTTTCCCCCTCCGGCAATCCGTGAAGCCGGTCACGTTTCATGGTGCGTTGGCGTATGGCGTCCAATTGCACGGCGACGTAGCCGCGTGCGCCGGGCAGCCATCCCTGCCGCATCGCCGCACGCCGAGAGGAAGACGGCAGCCGCTGCCGTCACGACCCGCGCTATCCTTCGCGCCCCCCCGTTCAGGCGGTACCCGCAATGCCCTTGCTGCAACTTCGTCAGGTCGACTACAGCGTCGGCGGTCCTCTGCTGCTCGACAGCATCGAATTCACACTGGAGGCGAACGAGCGGGTCTGCGTGGTCGGCCGCAACGGCGCGGGCAAGTCGACCCTGCTCAAGCTGATCGGCGGCGACATCAAGCCCGACGACGGCGTCATCCAGATCGAGGGCGGCACGCGCATCGCGCGGCTCGCGCAGGAGGTGCCGCAGGCGACCGCGGGCAGCGTGTTCGACGTCGTCGCGCAGGGACTCGGTGAACTCGGAGCCTGGCTCGCCCAGTTCCATCACCTGAGCCATGCGCTCGATGTGCCCGGCAATACCGATGCGCTGGCCGAGGTGCAGTCGCGCATCGAAGCCGCGCACGGCTGGGACCTCGATCGCCGCGTCGGCGACGTGCTCGCGCGGCTCGACCTGCCCGAGGACCTCGATTTCGCCGCACTGTCGGGCGGCATGAAGCGCCGCGTGCTGCTCGCGCAGGCGCTGGTGCAGGCGCCCGACGTGCTGCTGCTCGACGAGCCGACCAACCATCTCGACATCGAGTCCATCGCATGGATGGAAGACTTCCTGCGCCAGTTCCGCGGCAGCATCGTCTTCATCACCCACGATCGCAGCTTCCTGCGCGCGCTGGCGACGCGCATCGTCGAGATCGATCGCGGCAAGCTCACGAGCTGGCCCGGCGACTACGACAACTACCTGCGCCGGCGCGAGGAGCGCCTGCACGCCGAGGCGCAGGAAAACGCGCGCTTCGACAAGCTGCTCGCGCAGGAAGAAGTCTGGATCCGCCAGGGCATCAAGGCGCGCCGCACGCGCGACGAAGGCCGCGTCCGACGGCTCAAGCAGATGCGCGTCGAGCGCGCGCAGCGGCGCGAGCTCGGCGGCAACGCGCGCATGGAGCTCGCCGACGCGACGCGCTCGGGCAAGCGCGTGGTCGAAGCGAAGAACGTCTACTTCGCGTTCGAGCGCCGCCCGATGGTCGTGAATTTTTCCTGCAATATTCAACGCGGCGACCGCATCGGCATCATAGGGCCGAACGGTTCGGGCAAGACCACGCTGCTGCAGCTGCTGCTCGGCGAACGCGCGCCGGACCGCGGCGAGATCCAGCTCGGCACGAATCTCGAGGTCGCCTACTTCGACCAGCACCGCGTGCAGCTGCGCGACGACCTCAACGCGCTGGACAACGTCGCCGAAGGCCGCGAGTACATCGAACTCAACGGCTCGCGCAAGCACATCGTCGGCTATCTGCAGGACTTCCTGTTCACGCCGGAGCGCGCGCGCGCGCCGATCACGGCGCTGTCGGGCGGCGAGCGCAATCGTCTGCTGCTCGCCAAGCTGTTCTCCAAGCCGTCGAACCTGCTCGTCATGGACGAACCGACCAACGATCTCGACGTCGAGACGCTGGAACTGCTCGAAGACATCCTGGCCGACTATGCGGGCACGCTGCTGCTGGTCTCGCACGATCGCGCGTTCATCGACAACGTCGTCACGAGCACGCTGGTGCTCGAAGGCGAGGGCCGCATCGCGGAATACGTCGGCGGCTACAGCGACTGGCTGCGCCAGCGGCCGACTCCGCGCGCCAGGCCCGCCGCGGCGGCGTCGAAACCCGCGGCGCCGGCCGCGGCGGCGGGCGAGGCGCCGACCGCCGCGAAGCGCAAGCTCAGCTACAAGGACCAGCGCGAACTCGAACAACTGCCCGCCCGCATCGAACAGCTCGAAACCACGATCGCCGAGATCGGCGCGGCGATGAACGAACCGGCGTTTTTTCAACAGCCGCCGGCCGCGATCGTCGCCGCGAACCAGCGCCTGGCCGACCTGCAGGCCGAACTCGAACGCGCCTATGCGCGCTGGGGCGAACTGGAGGGGTAGGGCGCGGAGCGACGTCGCGCGGGCCCATCCGGGCGTGCAGGCTGCACAGCGCTCCGTGCGCGTCTTGCAATCTGCCGTCGAGGCCGTGTGAGTGCAGCGGCCAAGTCGTTGACCGGAAAGGTGCGAGTGCCGGCTCGACGCTCTGGCACGAAGCCTGACGTGTTTCTGTCGTGTATCCGCCGCAGGAGCCGTCATGAACGCCAGCCGCTCGCCGTATCACCACTCCGACGCGCAGCAGTTGCTGCAGGAAACGCTCAAGCACCTGGCCGACGCGCGCGAGTTCTATCTGCACGCATCGCGCTCGGTCGTCGATCGCGAGATCCGCAATGCGTTCGGCTATTCGGCCGAGGCGCATGCGGCGCTGCTCGAATCGCTGAACCAGGTTTTGCCGGCAGCCGCACGCGATGCGGCGGCGCCGGAGCCCTCCGTGTTCGCCGCGGTCGCGGGCCGGTTCGACGGACGCATGCCGCAACGGTCCGCGCAGGATCTGCATGCGCTCGATGCGAACCTGTTGCGGCGCATGGAGGCGCTGTTCGCCAACTATCCGGACATGCGCGTGCGCGGTGCGCTGAAGCGTCACGTGCAGGCGATCCAGCGCGCCGGCGACGCGACGCGCCGGCTCGCGCTGCGCAGCGTGGCCTGAGGCCTGCGGGTCATGGACATCTCTCCGCTGACCCGCCTCGCCGGCATCGCGGCACTCGCGCTCGCGGGTGTCGCGCCGGCGACCTCGGTCGACGCCGATGTCGCCACGGTGGCGGCGGTCGATCTGCAGCGCTACGCGGGCACCTGGCACGAGCAGGCGCGCCTGCCCAACCGCTTTCAGAAACATTGCCATCGCGACGTGTCGGCCACGTACACGCCGCTCGCCGACGGCACGGTCGAAGTGATGAATCGCTGCCTGCGCGACAACGGCACCAGCGATTCGGCGATCGGAACGGCTGAAGTCGACGATCCGCGCGAGCCCGGCCTGCTGGCCGTCACGTTCCTGCCCAAGGGCTGGCGCTGGCTGCCGTTCACGCACGCGGAATACCGCATCGTTGCGCTCGATCCCGACTATCGATGGAGCATCGTCGGCGGCAAGGACCGCAAGTACCTGTGGCTGCTGACGCGCGCGCAGCACATCGATGCGACGCAACGCGAGGCGCTCGTGGATCGTGCGCGTGCTCTGGGCTACGACACGACGAGACTGCGATTCCGCGACGCGCACTAGCGCAACGGTTTCCGCTGCCGGCGGCGATCCAAGGCGCCGCACGCAACGGACGACGCCGCGGCATTCCTGAGGTGCCGCGGCGTTCGTTTGTCAGCCAGGAAACCGCCTTCGGGAATCGCGGGGCGGGTTTATGCTTGCCGCCATCCCGGCTTCCTGGCAGGCAATGGACCCTCTGACCGCGTTCCTGATCGTTGCGCTGATGATGCTGCTCAACGGCGGCGTGCTCGGACTCATGCATCGCGATCTGCCGCCGGCTGTGCGTCCGAGTGCGATCAGCTGGCGCATCGGCACCTTGTTGCAGGCCTGCGGCTGCATCCTGCTCGCGGTGCAGGCGTTCATGCCGGCCTGGTTCGTGCTGCCGCTCGGCAACGGCCTGGTGATGCTCGGCATCGCCGGTTGCTGGCGCGCGATGCGGCAGTTCTACGGCCTGCCCGAAAGCGCCTGGCTGCTCGCGCCGGTACTGCTCGCGACCGCGGGTATCGCGTGGTTTGCCGGGCCGCAGCCGGATCTTGTCGCGCGCATCGTCATCGCTTCGCTGGCCTG